>JAEUWB010000003.1 GCA_016786595.1 bacterium
AAATGAATTGATTTTATAATAATACCTATCAACTAGGAAAAGCTCTTTACTCTCTTTTAGCGATTCGCTAAAGATGCCCCCTTTAAAATAAACTTTAAAATCTTTTCTGGAAAGGTGTTGAATTAATATGAAATCACTAAGGTTTCCTTCGGGCTCGATCAGCAAACTGATCTCAATCGTTTCCTTATTCATGTTTACTGCAAGTCAAGCATTCGCAGCAGGCGAAGCAGATTTAAAACTGCCTCCACTTGATGTGCCGTTTATCGTCGGTGGCATGGAAATCAGTGGAACTGCGATTCTCTATTTTGGAATTCTGGTTTCACTACTTGGAATGCTTTTTGGTTTTATCGAGTTTGGCCGCGTGCGTGCACTTCCCGCTCACAAGTCAATGCTTGAAGTATCAGCACTGATTTACGAAACATGTAAAACCTACTTGTTGCAACAAATTAAGTTCCTTGTCGTACTCGAAATCTTAATCGGCGCCTGTATCGTTTATTACTTCTCGGCGTTGATGCACTTTGAAACTAGTAAAGTAATGTTAATTTTACTTTGGTCAATTCTGGGGATTGCCGGATCAGTTGCTGTCGCCTGGTTTGGTATTCGCATGAATACTTACGCAAATAGCCGCACCGCGTTTGCCGCTCTTGAAGGTAAACCATATCCGGTAATGGACATCCCACTTCGTGCCGGAATGTCAATCGGAGTGCTCTTAATCTGCGTTGAACTCTTGATGATGACAATCATTTTATTATTTGTTCCGGCAGCAAGCGCTGGCGCGTGTTTCATTGGTTTTGCAATTGGCGAATCTCTTGGCGCATCAGCACTACGTATCTGCGGCGGTATTTTTACTAAAATTGCTGATATTGGTTCGGATTTAATGAAAATCGAATTCAATATTAAGGAGGACGACGCACGTAATCCTGGCGTAATTGCAGATTGCACTGGCGATAACGCTGGCGACTCAATTGGACCTACAGCTGACGGCTTTGAAACTTACGGTGTAACAGGAGTGGCCTTAATTACCTTCATTACACTTGCCGTAGGTGTGACTATGGATACCTCAGGTAATCTAATCCGCGGTGTGAACGCTGACCACTACCAGTCAAAACTAATCATCTGGATTTTTGCAATGCGCTTCCTGATGATTATTACTTCACTTGCTTCGTACTGGATCAACGGTGCCGTATGTAAAGCCAAATATGGTAACGCTCCAAAGTTTGATTTTGAAATTCCTTTAACTTCACTTGTCTGGGTTACCTCAATTGTTTCAATTTTAGTGACTTATTCAATCAGTAGCTTGTTGCTAGGAGATATGTCTCACGGCTTATGGTGGAAACTTTCTACAATTATTAGCTGCGGAACAGTTGCCGCCGCGGTAATTCCAGAATTTACTAAAGTTTTTACTTCAGCCAAATCTAAACACGTTGCTGAAATTGTCAGTGCTTCACGTCAAGGTGGCGCATCGTTAACGATTCTTTCCGGACTTGTAGCTGGTAACTTCTCAGCATTCTGGAAGGGCATGACCATGGTAGCGTTGATGCTCGTTGCCTTCTTAGCCTCTTCAGCCCAAGCTGGCGGACTCGGCGAATACATGATCTATCCTACTGTATTTGCGTTTGGTCTTGTGGCCTTTGGCTTCTTAGGCATGGGCCCAGTGACAATTGCTGTTGATAGCTATGGTCCAGTCACCGATAACGCGCAGTCTGTCTTTGAACTTTCGCAGATTGAATCACTGCCCAATATCTCTAAAGAAATTCAGGCAGAGTATGGATTCACTCCTAACTTTGAAAAAGGCAAACACTTATTAGAAGAAAACGACTCAGCCGGAAATACCTTTAAGGCAACTGCAAAGCCAGTCTTAATTGGAACTGCTGTGATTGGGGCAACTACAATGATTTTCTCAATCATTCTACTCTTACATCTTAAACTCGATTTGCTTGATCCACGAGTACTACTCGGCATGGTCACTGGTGGAGCAGTAATCTTCTGGTTTACAGGCGCTTCAATGCAAGCTGTTACAACCGGTGCTCACCGCGCAGTTGAATACATTAAGAAAAACATTAAGCTCGATGGCTCAACCAAAGCATCAGTTAGCGACTCCAAAGAAGTTGTGCGAATTTGCACACAATACGCTCAGGCCGGAATGCTCAACATTTTCGGTGTAGTATTTTGCTTTACTCTGGCTTTTGCCTGCTTTGATGCAACTTTCTTTGCAAGCTATCTGATCTCAATTGCTATTTTTGGCCTATTCCAAGCGATGTTTATGGCTAACGCCGGCGGTGCATGGGATAACGCTAAGAAAGTCGTTGAAGTTGACTTGAAAGAAAAAGGCACACCACTACACGCCGCAACTGTCGTTGGCGATACAGTCGGTGACCCTTATAAAGACACTTCCTCAGTTGCTCTTAATCCAATCATCAAGTTTACAACTTTGTTCGGATTGCTTGCTGTGGAGATTGCCGTGTCATCTCAAGATGTTGCAATTTGGATCGGCTCTGTTCTTTTTGCGATTGGGCTTTTCTTCGTCTATCGTAGCTTCTACGGTATGCGCATTAAAGCTTGAAAAATTAAATAGTTATTCACATCTTTAAAAGCGGCAGTAGAATGAATATTCTACTGCCGCTTTTATTTTTCTGATTTTTTTCGCCCACCCTACTTTCATAAAGATGAAGAAACAGGTACAATCCTTGCTTATACCTGAGTAGGTGCACAATTTGGAATCCACCAATTCAAACACAAAGCATCTAACAGCAACTGTTAATCACAGTGGAGACGCACTTATGATTACTAATAGCAGAGAAAGACTCACTTCAGTCTCTTTAAGCCCACTCATGCGCGCCTGCGCTATCGGCCATGTCTCAGCAGTAAAACACCTGATCGATGAAGGCGCTGACGTTAACGAACGCGGCCCACGCGGCTCAACACCACTCATGTTTGCCGTCTCCGGCGGACATCGCGATATCGTCGAAATGCTTCTCGCTCAAAATGAACTCGACCTCTCAGCCCGCGAACAAGGCGGCTGGACAGCAATCGACCATGCCGAAGCTGATCGCGACTTTCGCCTGGCAAGGATTCTGCGCGAAAACGTCGAACGCCGTCGCCGCGCCCATTAATCGGGCCGATCTTGGCCAAGTTCTTCAGAACGGGATATTGCTGCGGTCCGCACATATTTCAATATGCTTACGGTCCTCGCAATTCCCGTTCTTCGAACTTGCCTCAACCTCGGCCCGATTAATGGGCGCGGGCCCACTAACTTTTTACGTCGCGCCTTAGGCGCGCCAATAATGCTGCGCGAAAAAGAAAAAGTTAGCAAAAAGAAAACGGTTAAATTTTCTTCGAAAATTTTAAGAATCAATAATACGCAACCGTTCTTCGAACTTGCCTCAACCTCGGCCCGATTAATGGGCGTGGACGCCTAAGTCCTGTCAGTTGTGACTGCGTAAGCTGGAGAGCTTTCGATTCGTTGCGAATTCATTTCATTCATTCGCAACTCACTCCTCTCGGCCTGAGCCCTCGGGTCGAAGGCAAGATCGCAAGCATGCATAACATTACTTTGGCGCGGCGTAACTCACCCAACCTTACGGTCGTGCGGCTGACCAAAAGAAATACGATACGGAGATTCTTGCTGCAGATTATAAACACAGGCTAGACCAACACGATGCCCATTCTTAGCATTAATCGCATCAATCGCTTGAAATAGATTTTCATCATTACGCAAAGGTGCACTAAAAAGCGTAATCTGCTGATAACCGTGAGGAGCTAAATCATAAAAACTTAAGATCACTTGGGTAGGATTATAATCCGCTAAGCTTGGCATTTGCTTAAGTTCTTGATCGACTCGCGGAATCCACGTCAGATCGCTATTACTATAACAATCAAGCCGAATCTCTACGTGCCAAACTTGCTTGTCTCGATACGCTCCAGCTTTGCGATACTTAATTGCTAAAGACATTTTCTTAGCTGCTTGAGCATAACTCCGTAGCCGCCTCAGGGCTTTAGAAGTTAGGCGAAAAGCAATGTCACGCGAACCCTGAACAGTGCGAAATTTCGGCGGAAGCACATGCGACTGACTGACAGATTTCTTCGGAGCGTCATCCTGCATGCCATAATCAGTGGCTAAATTCCCACGCAACATGTAATACCAACGATCGCCAACTACTCCACCCCAAATTTGGTGAAGCTTGCGAGGGGAGGCATTCCACAATTCCTCAACAGTTAAAATGCCGTGCTGCCTTAAACGTATTTCCATGCGCGGGCCAATCCCCGGAAGGTCGCGCAAGCTGCATTTAAAAAGTAAGGAAGTATAGTCGCCTTGAAAGACCGTGAACCCATCAGGCTTTTTAACTTCGGCAGCAACCTTGGCCAAAAATACATTTGGTCCAATGCCAATTGAAGCCAACATAGATTGCCCAAGATCCTTTTTGATTTGCGCTTTGATTTTGCAAACTAAACTGGCAAAAGTTTTTTCCTGCTTTTGCTTAGGACTTAAAACGCAAGCCATTTCATCAATCGAGAGGACGTTAATGGTTGCAAAGTAGTGATTCAGCACTTCAACGAGCTTTTCATGATAAACAACGTAACGCTTGGGACGTGCTACAACAATTTGAATCCCCGGACAGCGAGTCTTTGCCTCAGCAACCGAAGTCCCAGTTTTAATACCAAAACGCCGCGCTTCATAAGAAGCACTCAGAATGCAGGTCGTGTCAGTTAACATGGGCACAACCCCAATTGGAGAATTTCTGTAGGCTGGAACTTCCTGCTGCTCAACACTGGCAAAGAATGCATTCATGTCGATAAAAAGAATTTCGGGAGTAGTCGAGCAAAGAATAGCAGCCATAGAATCACAATATATAAGCTATATTCTATTATAATTCTATATGAAATATAAATCAAATAATATCAAAAATCCTCATACTGCTAGGGCGACACCTTGGGTTTTTGATTTAACTAGTATTAAATGTTAGTAGTCCATATTTAGCATTTGCTGATTCTAAATTTTAAATATGAGTAGAAGCTTAATTTTTAATTTAAGCTCTCTTTAAAATTTTCGTTGAAACTACGTGTTTTTCTTTCATATGCAGTTTGCACGCGGAATTTTTACGGAGAGCTAGATACTTTTTAGCAAGGTTTTCTACAAGAAATTTCGATCAGAGTGGAGACGAAAGTCGTTTACGACAATTTTCTCCTCCATTCTGGGGGAAATCCATAGCCGAACGGGCTTAAAGCGTGATCAACAACATCATGGTCAATCAACAACAACCTTCTGCGCTCGTGCTTAGCGCTGCGCAGCCGTTTCGTCATCTGCCAGGGGTTAGAGTGTCTTACCTTTTGCCTCACCGGAATCCTTCTGGAAATGAATGTGCTCCGGCCTTCAATAACGAAGGTGCAAACTGGGAACTGCGTCAAGGCCCCAAGCGAAGGACATGGAATGTCTGGGTAGAAGGCAAACTCAGATTTTTTGCACTTAGCAAGCAAGACGTGCTTCTTCTCGATCCGACTACAGGAACGCCTGTTTCTCTATGGAAGTTTCCACACACACCATACGAGAAGCTCGTTCATAGCTGTGGAAGTGGCATGGACCCACGACGCCTTTCGGTAACTGACAAACCAGTTGGATTACCCTATAGGCTTTGTAAGGAAGGACAAGAAATCCTAGGGGAAAGTAACCTTCCAGGGCATCGGCAGTTTTTCCTTCCAGGTGTTAGATTCGCAGGAGTCCGATTGCACATTGTCGGCAGGAACTGTCAGATCTCGCCGGTAGTTAAGGGTTGGAGTGTGCTGGGCTTTCAGGTTGAAGGCGCTGACATCATCTGCCTAACCGGAGATCCGATCCTGGAGACGATTGTGCTCAACCCTCGAGTCAGCGAAGAAACGTTTAAGGACTTCTGGCTAGCTTTACGCATGAAGCTACAGATTGGTGGATGGCACCTCTAAATTGCGTCACTAAGGCTTGTGCCTCATGACATCACGTTTCACAAATCAAGTTCACACATCAAGATCACCATCGCAGAACGAAGTAGTTCTGTAAAAATTTAGAGTTAATCTTCAATTAGAGTGGATTAATTCATTAAGGAATCGATGGGAGAGAAGTGTAAACGAAACTTTTTTATAAAAAGTATCTAAAATCTCCCGATCTTCAATTGTATGAACACTTATTCTTGGTTATAAAACTGCTTGTCTATGCAAAAACACTTAAGCTCAAGCGCTGAAAAAGTACAACAAGCTCTAACAGAACTTGGAGTTGATTGTCAGGTCGTGGAAATGCCCGACTCGACGCGCACTGCCGAGGATGCCGCCAAAGCAATCGGCTGCAGCGTGGCTCAAATTGCCAAATCTCTTGTCTTTCAAGGTGAAGAATCAAAGACTGCAATTTTAGTAATCGCTAGCGGAACAAATCGAGTCGATGAGAAAAAAGTTTCAGCCTTAGTCGGTGAAAAAATCAAACGCGCCAACCCTGATTTCGTGCGCGAGCAAACTGGTTTTGCAATTGGCGGGATTCCACCAGTTGGACATGCGCATAAACTTAAAACATTAATTGATCAAGATTTAGGACAGTATCTAGAACTCTGGGCCGCGGCTGGCACGCCCCATGGAGTTTTCCGCTTGACGATGACTGAGCTTGAGAAAATTACTACTGGGACAGTTTGCGACCTGAAACTTTCATGAATGCAACAGTTAAAATTCTAGCTACCATAAGCGAGCTAAGACAATTCGCCGCAGCAACAGATCTGCTCAACCCAGATATTTCTAAGTGGTCAGTGGGAATGCAGATTGAACACCTATGCTTAGCAATGAAACGTATTTGCACTGGATTAGTCGAATCTACTCCACCTGCACCTGCAAATAAATCTTCTTCTTTCAAGGGATTTCTTCGCAAAAAAGTTATCTTTTTTGCTGGGAGATTGCCACGCGGAGTTGGTCGCGCCCCAGAGCAGACAATTCCTGCTAAACAGCCCACCAGCACCGAGCTGGAAAAGCTTCTCAATGAATGCACTGAAATCGTGGAATCAGCTAGTAAATTAAGCCCTGAGCATTGGTTCAAGCATCATGTGTTTGGTGTTTTGAAACGAGATGCTGCACTTAGATTTATACAAATCCATAACCGCCATCATTTGCTGATTATCCGCGAGATTAGACTAAGTGGCAGAAAATTGACCTGAGCGCTTAGGCGCGCTAAAATAGTAGACTTCTCATAGATTGCTTCTTGAAAGAAAGCGCTGCAAAAATGTAGCGCGAAATTTCTTTACCTCATGAACTGCATTTTTTCATGTAGCTAGTAAGCAACGCATCTTATGTCCGGGTAGAGGGGGAACTTAGGTTTTTTCAACACGGATGTTTCAAGGTGAAGATGCAAGAAATCAAGAATATTTTACATTGGCGTCATCTGATTGACGCCCTCAACAGTATCCCGAGGATTTGGCTACAAGTCCTCACGATCTTTGCCGCTACGGTCTACGTGCCTGCGGCCAACGCTGCCATCCTTAAAAACGATGGAGCAAACCAGACAACTGTCTTTGTCGGAACATGTCTCTGCCTCTGCATTATGAGTCTTAGTGCAGGGCTAGTGTTACGCAGGCCACTTGTGATTGGACCAGCGATGGGGATCAACACCTTCATTTCTGTCACTGTCGTCAATCGCGCCGGAGCATCCTTCGAGCAAGCATTGGCGGTTAGCACACTCGCTGGAGGGCTTTTGCTGCTGGCTGCGTATAGCGGTTTTGCCAAACGCGTTCTAGCTGCAATCCCAGACTCAATACAAATCTCAGTGGTTGTCTCACTAGGCGCGCTATTGGTTGTCCATGCCTTAGGTGCCGCAGGCATCACGAGTCGAGGCGTAAGTGGAAATACTACAGTAGTAACGCTACTGTGCTTTGCCACGATGATGCTTGGGTATGCATTCAAAAAACATGCCTACGTGCTTTTTGGCATACTTACAGGAGTCGTCATGCAAGCCATTACTGGTGGGTGGAAGCAGCCAGATGCGTGGGTGCAACTTCCGAAGGTTGCAGAAATTCCTCATCCGAGTATTTGGGGAGTGTTAACTCGGTTAGATCTCGTTCCGTATATCCTGGTTGTGGCGCTAATCGTCCTCATCGACCTAAGTGGCACGATGCGGTTTTTGAACTTCGCGGGCTATCTTTACGAGACGGAGGAAGAATTGCAGCAGCGAAGTAATCAGGCACTTGTCTTAAGTGGCTGGGGGGCGATTTGCGCGGGACTACTTTGTTCGTGCTACGCTTCTCTGGTTTATCTAGAGAGCATCACGGGTCTAAAAGTCGGAAAATGCGAGAATCGCTATGCAAACGCCGGGCGTGTGGCAATGCTGGTTGGAGTGCTCTTTCTAGTATTGTCATGCTTTCGTTGGATCCCTCAAATGGTTCCTAAGGAAGTCGGCTACGCGATTTTAATCATGATTGGGTTTCTCATGACCCGTACGGCCTTCAAACTCAAGCCCGAAACAAAGGCTGAATTAGTCGGATCGTTTTTCATGATTTTTCTCACGGCTGGAACGCAGTCACTTGCACTCGGGATATTGCTGGGACTCCTGAGCTACATCGCAGTTGAGCACATGGAAAGACGACACGCTGCAATCGAGGGCCAGCCCTGTGCTTATCCGATCAAGGCTGAAGTCTATTGGCTCGGGGCATTATGTCTAGTGATGCTTCCTTTTGTGCGGGTCTAAAGTCAGCCAACGAGAACTTGTTATCTTGACTCAATCTGCACTCGTTCGGATTTAGGTTATGCGTAAGCCCCCTAAATCCGGACACTTTTTATTGTTAAAGCGTTTCCCATAACTATCTTAGATATGTAGGCAAACACAGCTGAGATATAAAAAACATTCTCTCTGCACGCGCAAGCTTTGTAGGGGCTTATTTTTAAAGGGGAAACGCTATTTATTGGCTGGTTGTGTTTGCGACACAACTTATATACCAGTTTGCAAAAATCATCAGTTTTATCCAAAATCTTTTTGCAAACTGGTATAAATTCTGAATGAACCAAATTTAAATTTCTAGATAAATTGAAAATCATAATGATTTGTTATAAACTCTCTGGCTCGGGTAGAGGGGCTTATTTTAGGTTATATTAATTACCTCTAGGTTTAGAAAGTTTATGACTTTTTAGGCCTGGAGGATAATAAAAAAAGATGCCTTACACTCAAGAGCCGTCGGTTTGGTTTGGCCGACTAGTTCAAGATTTGCAGAACCTAAACATCGCGATCACGTTGATTCTCGTGATTGGAGCGGTGACTATCGTCATCGCCGCCGGCAAACCTGGCGGCAGCAAAGAACAAAAAATTTGGAGCCTCATCGGTGCGCCGCTCCTTCTCGTTGGCGTTACTTGGGGCGCTCATGCTGGGCTTCAAGCCAAAGGAGTCGAAACGTTTAGCTGGAGTGCAATCACGGCAGATGACCGGATTCGCATCGCACTGCAGAGCCTGGTGCTATTCAACGTCGTTATTGCTTTTGCGAGATCGGAGAGATTCAGAGCGATAACGCCGTGGCTTGTGCTGCTTGGAACTGTTGTGTTGCTATTCTCAGGTGGCGACTTAAGGCCAGCCTGGGAGTATTTCAACATTTCGAACATCATCGGCGCAGTTTCAGTCGGAATGGTCGGCATCGGCTTTGGTTACTCAAATGAGAAGACTCCATACTGGTTAAGAGTAGCTTCAGTTGGCTTGATCATTTGGAGCCTGATGGGCGGACTGCCGTATGCTTCGTCGATTGCCATGATCTATGTGTTCCTGAACATCGGATTCTTTTGGCAGGCGCATAAGGCGATACCGAAGTCAGATTGGACAAAACACTATCAAATGGGTTTTTACGATTAACGTGGCTCCTCGGGGCTTGGTTTTAATTCAGGTTAAATCCAAGCCCCAACACTTCTCTCGCTAAAATACGGACTTTCCAGCATAAATTGACGGCACCGCGCCCTGATGTGTAATATGCACAAGCGAAAGAACGGTTAAAGCCTTAATGCAAAAAAATATCCACGAAATTCTCTATCTCTCATTGCGCAATATTATTAAGCCCGTGGTGCGCTTTGCCTTAAATCGTTCGATTAAAATCCAAGAATTTATTGAACTGACTAAGGAAGCTTTTATTGAAGTTGCCGAAGAAGAACTTCAGAAAAAAGAAGCTACAGTAAGCAATAGCCGCCTTGCAGTAATTACCGGGATGCATCGCCGCGACGTAACACGACTTACTAGCAATCAAAAAGGAGCAGACGAAGAGGAAAACTTACTGAGGCGCGTAATTGGTCAGTGGCAGAACGATAAACGTTTTTCTGCCAATGCTAAGGCCAAAACACTTGATATCGAGGGCGAGGAGAGTGATTTTAAAACTTTAGTACGATCCGTTAGTAAAGATCTTAATCCCTACACAATTTTGTTTGAGTTAGAGCGGCTTGGAGCCGTTGAAAGGGTTAAAGACGGAGTTAAATTACTGACTAAAGTCTATGCTCCTGTCGGTGACATTCGGCGCAGTATGGGACTTTTAGCCAACGATGTGAGTGATTTAGTTACTGCCGTAGACGAAAATATTTTCAGCAAACAAGAATTTCCCAATCTCCATATCACTACAGCGTACGACAATATTGCTGAAAAAGATCTCGCTGAAATTCGGCGCTGGATGTTGGCTAAGGGGGATGCACTGCATGCGGAATTGCGTGAATATCTCTCGAAATTTGATTTGGATGTAAATCCAAAAATGCAGAATAAGAATTTGGGCGGCTGCCGAGTTTCATTCAGCACTTTTAGTACGGCTCAATCGAAAGCAAATTTAAATGACAATGAGGATGATTAAACAGATGCGCGCAGTGTTATCTAAATTTTTTACACTTTATTGTCTAACGGTAACCTTGAGTTCTTGTGGAGGTGGTTCTGCCGGCACGGGCACAGGCGGACGAGAGGCCTCTTCAATTGCACTACGCTCGATTGAAGGCGTTGTGACTAATCAAGCAAGTGATGGACTCCCTGGAGTGACAATTCGCTTGCCGCAGGCAAACTTGGAAACGATTACAGATCGGGCAGGCTACTTTGCGATTCAAGCACCAGTTCAGCAGGAGCAAGTTATTTTAGAAGTTGAAGCGGCTCAAGCTACCGAGAATGTAATCTTGAATGATTTGCCTGACGATCAATCCACTGTGAATCTCCAAATCCAACTTGACCAGCAGGCCCATATTTCTTCAGTGTCTAAACTGAAAGTTAATGTTGAAATTATTGATGACTGCTTGAGATATTTTGAGAACGGTAGAACTATTCTGCAGGTTGCAGAAATTGCAAACAAAACACATTGCCGTCTGCAAGCTTCGGTTGTGGCAGACAGTCAACCGTACTCTGGAGCGACATTCTTATTGCAGCACAGAGACTGTGCCGGAAAGAAGCGTTGGCGTGATGTGGCCGTCGGCGAGACAGGAACAAATGGCATTGGGGAGATTAGTTTCAGATTTAGAACCGATGAGGCGCATTGCGTATATCGGGTGATTGTCCCGCACAATATCGACAAAAAGCAGCGTGTTTTTTATCAAATACACTCATTAATGAAGCAGGCATTTGATGCTAAAACTGAGCTTCCCTAGTAAATTAAGGAGATTCGCTTCTATTGCTTGCGGCATCTAAAGACGTAGAGAAGTATTACTAACATCTATGTCCAAGACTGATCAACATCCACAGTATATAAATCGAGAACTTAGCTGGCTTGAATTTAATTCGCGTGTGTTACGCGAAGCGCAAGATTGTAAAACTCCACTTCTTGAGCGTTTTAAATTTTTATCAATTTTTTCTAACAACCTCGATGAATTCTACATGAAGCGTGTTGGAAAAGTGCGACGCGATGCGCAGAAGCAATCAATTCAGCAAACTCCTGATGGCCGCACTGCTGAGGAAATATTAGGTTTAATTCATGCGAAAGTAACAGATCTAAATCAGTCTGCAGAGGCTGTTTATCGTAAACTTGTAGCAGACCTTGCAGATCAAAGAATTATGATCGTTCGTCCTCAAGATTTAAGTCTTGAAGACAAGCAATGGCTTGCAGATTATTTTGATCGCCAAATTTTTCCAGTGCTAACACCACTTGCCGTTGACTCGGCACATCCCTTCCCATTTATTTCGAATCTCTCAACTTCCTTAGGCGTATGCTTGCGTGCAAAATCCTCACGGCGCAAGCACTTTGCACGCGTGAAAACATCAGCTCTTGATGAGCAATTAATTTTACTACCGAGTAAGCCTGAAGCGCAGCAACGCTTTATTAGTGTGCTTGATGTTGTTCAGGAATTTGTCGGTAGGCTTTTCCCGGGAATGCAAATTATTAGCTCCATGCCCTTTCGCGTCACACGCTATGTCGATGTTCCGGTAGTTGATGAAGACGCTGAGGATGAAGATTTGCTAGAGTTTATGGAAGGCGAGTTACAGCGTCGACGTTTTGCGCAAGTCGTGCGGCTTGAATATGCAGGAATTTGTGACAAATGGATGCTTAGTTTGCTGAAGAGTGAACTGAGCTTGGGTGACAGCGATATCTATCAACGTGAGCACTTACTTGAATATCATAACCTTAAAACTTTATATGACCGTGGACCATTGAGTTTAAAATATAAACCATGGAAATCAGTTATTCCGCTGCGCTGTCTACAGGAAGATCAAGCCTTGTTTGAGACAATTCGATCGCAGGATCTCTTAGTGCATCATCCTTATGAAAGTTTTTCCGGCAGTGTTGAGCGATTTTTGAAAGAAGCAATTAACGATCCAGCAGTATTAGCGATTAAAATGACGGTTTACCGGGCTGGCGATAAAAGTAGATTAATGCCACTTTTAATTGAAGCAGCTGAGCGTGGTAAGCAAGTTGTGGTGCTGCTTGAACTACGCGCAAGTTTTGAAGAAGCGCAAAATATTAATTGGGCAGTGCGTCTTGAAAAAGCTGGGGCGCACGTACTCTATGGCACTGTTGGGCTTAAAACCCACGCTAAATTATTGCTTGTCGTGCGGCGCGAAAATGAAGGTATTAGATCTTACGTGCATATCGGCACTGGAAACTATCGCGATACTACCGCACATTATTATACCGATCTAAGTTTTTTTACGGCACGATACGAAATTACCAATGATGTCGTAAAAGTTTTTCATTATTTAACCGGGAAGTCTGACCAACAGAATTTCTCGGCACTTTTAGTGGCGCCTTTAGAGTTACGAAAAAAGCTGGAAAGCTTAGTCGAAAGAGAAATTCAAAATGCAGCACAAGGTCTACCTGCACGAGTGATTATCAAATGCAACAATCTTGAAGATCCAGACTTTATAGCCTTACTTTATCGAGCTTCACAGGCAAACGTTAAAATTGATTTAATCATTCGTGGAGTGTGTTGTTTAGTTCCAGGATTGCCAGGAATCAGTGACAATATTCAAGTTCTATCTGTGCTTGGGCGATTTCTTGAGCATTCACGAATTTTTTACTTTGCAAATGGTGCTTCTGACCCACTGCAAGGGGACTTTTTCATTGGATCCTCGGATTTAATGCACAGAAATTTTAATACACGCGTTGAAGTTCTTACTCCAATTATCGGAGGAGAACAAAGACAGAAATGTTTTGAAATTCTTTATGTGATGCTTAACGATCAACGTGATGCCTGGGAAATGCAAAGTGATGGCAGCTATCGATTACGGTCGCAAAGCGCGAATCTAGATCAGGTAGGAAGCCAAGATGAATTAATGGAGCGAGCAGAAGAAAAATCTGCCGCGTAAGTTTCAGAGAAGACCAACTCAACGAGGTATCAGAACCTATAATTTGACTTAGTCTTCTTTTCTGCCGTTACTGGTGACAAGCTTAGTAACTTCTTGACCGAGCGCGCGGTAACGCCACAAGGTCCAGAAGATTACAGCCATTCCGAGTAGAGCCATCGCACGGATGATGACTTCCGGCTGGAAGGCATGCATCGCTGAAGTGATCAAACCCCAGAGCACTGGAATGATTCCACCGTAAAGCGCTACTTGGGCAGAGCGCACGCGACCTTGAAATGCTGGGTCAACGATTCTCCAGATAGCATCTCCTGAAACGACCCAGTAGGGGCTGAGCACGAGATAGAAAATGCCGTAGAAAATCGGAGCAAGCGGGGTTAGTGCGAAGAAAGAGAAACAAAAGACTGCAACTGGGGCAATCGCCACACAGTAGCGCCAAATACCTTCCTCCCAACGCTTAAAATGCTTATTCCCGAGGGAACCAATGACTCCACCAATGCCACCGGCGCCTAAAATCCAACCCGCATGCATCGGATCGTTTCTAGCGAAGGGGACAATTAGGACTAGCGAGATGAAACATGTCACTGTGATCACAGCACCGATCCAAGTTGTTAGTGCAATTTGCGGATTTGATTGAAGGATCGTGATCCCTTCGATCATTTGCCGCCAACCATGTTTTTCTTTGCTATTTGCTGATAAACTCGTCTTGAGAAATATCAGGCAAATACCGCCACCCGCAAAAAGTGCTCCAGTAACAGCAAATGTTGGATAAACCCCAAGTGTCCCAATTAATCCACCTGCCGGAATTGCGATGATACGTGAGACATTGAAAAGAAACACGCGCCACTCAATTACTGCAGTGCCACGGTTGATTGGAATAATTTCACGTAAGAGCGAATCCATGCCGACGAAAAATGTATTGCGCATGATACCGTAAGTACAAGCAATTGCTGCAAACCAAAAGATTTGGGACATGCTCATGGAAAGAATCATCAAGAGCCCCGCGATAGCTGCTAAGCAACAAATGCAGATGATGCTGATACTTTTGCGCGACAGGCGATCGACTATGCTGCCAAGTGGAATCCCCAAAACAATTGTGAGGATGGCTTGGATTGCATAGATTTGGCTGTATAAAGCTTTATTGTGCTCTCCTGCATGTTGCTGGAGTGCAGATAAAAAAGCCCCGTCAGCCAGAACGACGATAAAAAATGGGTACCAGTACAGCTGTAGTCTGGCCCCACGGATTTCTGAAAAGCTCATTTCTTTTTTCCTTGGAGACCAGACTTCAGGGAGCGGTTAAAACCTATTACCTCCTGAGTTGGTTCTCAATTGAGAAGCAATTGCTTCTGATTAAAGAACCAATCAGTAATTTATGCCCATATTCAGTTGAGAAATGATCGGAAAATTAGAATATAATCGATGCCCGACGAATAATCAAATCGTTAATTAGTGACAATCAGCTTTTCTGCTAATTCAGGGGTCTGTCGCGAAACTTAGTTTCGCGACAGACCCTTAGGTGAGACGCTAGTGCCGCATAGCAGAGTGTGCAGTGATCTAACGATATTCTCAAGTAAATTCCGCGATCTGCAGTCGACGCTTAAAAGTCTCATAAAAAAAACGTGACTGATCCTCAAGTTTAAGTCGTTCAAACTCGAGATCGCTTTTCCCCTTGAGATGCAAGGTGACCGCGGAACTTGTTTGCTTAATCTTGTTGAGGGTAATCTTTGATCCATGACCTTGGTGCAGAGCATGTGCAACGCGTAAGATGATTAATGCACGCTTGAAAGCTTCAGCCTCGTGTTCGTTCTGACAACACGAAAAAGGCCCTAGGCTCTTTTTCAAGCCTGCATGATGTAGGCAGAGCTCTGCAATTACCTCGCGTTCCCGGGCGCTGATGTAGGGAAAATCAAAATTAAGCGCGATGTAGGCTGCGTGAGTTTCGTAGCCTGCAATATGAATCGCCTTGCCGCTTTCATGTAAGATTGCAGCTGCAGCAATTTGTAATTTCCAGCCTGGTGAAAGCCGGTGAATCGGCTTAAGGCTTTCAAAAAGTAGTTCGGCACTTTTACGAACTTGCTGAACATACTTGCGGTCGACACCAAGTTTGCTCACGAAAATTTCAAGCTCAGCCAAGTGTGAATGTAGCAGAGAGCTCGTTTTAGCTTTGAGCGCTTTAATTTCTTCACTTAAAACCCCATCGCGTAGTGCAAAATCTGTAACCTGACATTTTGATGCATGAAAATAATTTAGGACTTCTTCCAAGATAATCGCGCCTGATAAAACAATGTCGGCGCGTTCTGGCTCAATTCCAGGGATTAAGCTGAGTTTTGCTTTTGTTAGATTTTGCGCAACTTTAATAAAGTTACGTAATTCTTTAAGCTTCACCGTGTCACTAGTCTGGCTAGTAATGCGTGTGAGCGATTTAATCGTACCGCTTGAGCCAATAATCTTTTTAATTGCTGTGCCACGCTGTTTGTTCAAGACAGAAAGCTCCTCGCGCACATGGTGGCGCAGTGCCAGAATCGGGTCTTTGCCATTAACATTCTTAGGCGGCACTGCTTTTAGAAAAACCTGCTGTAAGCGGGCGGCGCCGAGATCAAAACTTTTTTGTGCGATAATTTTACGGTCACGGCAGATACTAATTTCGGTACTGCCGCCGCCAATGTCAACTAAAGCGTAGCGCCCCTTACAGCGTGAATCATTCTGCACAATGCCCTGAGCGATTAAAATTGCTTCATCTTCACCAGAGAGAATTCTAAATTCAATTCCAGTCTGCTCGCGCACGAGTCTGAGGAACGTGTTACGATTCTTAGCTTCACGTACGGCACTCGTGGCAAATGCGTGTAGGACATCCACCCGAAAAGCTTGAAGGCGACTACGAAAGCTTTTCAGTGCAAGGATTGTGCGCTTGATAGCTTGTGGCTGTAAGTTGCCACCTTCAAAGAGGCCTTGCCCGAGACGCACCATTAGACGGTCACGATGTAAGCGGATACAGTGCGGTTTTGCACGTGGATTTTTTTCACGAATTTCGTGAATATCAAGCCTAACGCTATTTGTGCCTAAATCAATAATCCCGATACGCATAACGTGTCTACGAGAAATCTTTTTCCGCTTATCGTCAAGGGAAAAGATTTGCAGTATGTTGAAATTATGACTATTCCACAAATTAAAATTAAAGCTGGCCGTGAGCAGTCAATCCGCCGCTTCCATCTCTGGGTCTTTTCTGGAGCTTTAGTCGAGTCTAAGCCTGACATAGAACCAGGATCGGTTGTGCAGGTTGTTACCCATCATGGCGAGCACCTGGCTACTGCCCATTATGAGGCAGGCTCGATTGCATTAAAAATTTTAAGCTTTGACAAGGAAGTAATTGACCAAGCTTTTTTTGAGAAACGACTCGAACAGGCAATCTACTTACGGGCAAACCTCGGATTGGGTAGAGACTTTGATACAACTGCTTTTCGTTTGGTGCATGCCGAAGGTGACTTATTACCAGGATTAATTATCGATTTGTATGACAATACTGCGGTGATGCAATGCCATTCGCAGGGGATGTACTTACAACGCAAGATCATCGCGCAAGCCTTACGCAATACACTTGGCCCAGGTTTGAAAGCAATATTTTTAAAGCATGTTAATCAGTCTGATTCCGCAGAAGCATCCGCATCAGCAGCAGCTGGCGAATATTTATATGGACAAAAAGTTACTGCCTATGTTTTTGAGAACCGCCTGCAATTTACTGTGGACTGGGAGCAGGGACAAAAAACCGGGTTTTTTCTGGATCAAAGAGAAAATCGCTTAATCATTCGTAAGCTTGCAAATGAGAAAGTCGTACTAAATGCATTTGCTTATACAGGCGGGTTTTCAGTGGCCGCTGGGGTGGGTGGGGCCAATGCCGTGACTTCCGTTGATGCGTCGCAGACTGCGCTTACGCAATGTGAACAGCATATGCGGACTAATTGTAGTGGTGTGCCGCATCAAGCACTGCGTGAAGACTGCTTTAAATATTTTGCTAACCTCAGAGAAAAGTTTGATTTAATTATTCTCGACCCTCCGGCATTTGTAAAACACCGTGCCGCGTTAAAACGTGGTATTAATGGATACGAGGAGCTTAATGCCCAAGCCCTTAAGGTATTACCGCGCGGGGGATTACTGGCAACATTCTCCTGTTCGCAGTTAGTGACAAATCTGGATTTTTTTCAACTGATTCAACGTGCAGCCTTGCGCGTCAAGGCGAAGGTGCGGATTGTGCACGAGCTCTCTCAAGCTCCATGTCACCCTAAACTTCTAAGTCATCCAGAGGGGAATTATTTAAAAGGCTTTTTACTTGAAGTCATAGAGTAAGCTTGATGTTTTGGACTAATCGGCGCATCCGCAACGTTGTTTTGATTTTAGCGACTTTGCTTTATTTTCGCCTCGGCGTTGAAATCTTTGCAGATAGTTCTAAGCACAAAACTTTTTTTCTAGGCGATTTTCCCGCCTTCTACATCAGTGGTCAATTACTAGATTATCCTGTCGCAGAGCGCTATCAACTGAAGTTGCAACGTATTTTGGAAAACAACAGATTTCCCAGTCTTAAAGGGAACTACTTCTATGTAGCCTATCCACCATATGCACTTTTACTTTATTCCCCACTTGCCTGGGCTAGCCCCCAAATATCAAGAATAATTTATGCCCTACTGGTTCTCGTTGCAGGACTGGTTGCAGCATATTTGCTCTCAACACTTGCTAGCGACAAGCTGGAGAAGCAAATTATTTTTTTAGCAACAATTACTTTTCCTTCTTTCCTTTTTTCGCTGCATACTGGGCAAAATTCAATAATGCTACTACTGGCAGCATTAATGACCTGGCGTTTACTTACCGGTCAGCGCGAAGCGCTCGCAGGCGTTACTTTAGCCGTGTTTTGGATCAAGCCACACTATGCCTTAATGCTTTTAGTGGTTATGGGGTTATTGCGATTCTGGAAAACCCTAGTAATTTTTTTAACGGCGGGAGTTTTTTGTTACGCTATCGGTTATTTTCTCAGTGATGGCGAATGGCTGATTGATTGGCTGAAGATGACTCAGTGGTTTTATTTAGATAACCTCATGCGGAGCTCGCATGTGATCATTTCACTTCCAATGGCACTAGACTACTTTTCGACACTAGGCTTCCCAGCTCAAAAACCATTGAACCTAGTCTTATGGTTGTTTTATCTCTACTGCCTAGGGTTGATTAGCTACAATTTATATCAATCTAGTAGTGCTGAGCTTGAGGTGCGCGCCGAACAATTTCTACTAGTAGTAGCTTTACTCAGTTTTTTTGCGCCGTATGCAATGTATTATGATTTTGTCTTGATCTTACCGGCCTTAGTGATTTTAGGCCGAGAGGAGCGGGGTAATAAGTTTTTAATTTACTGTTATGCCTTGGCCTACTTGGCGCTTTTAGAAATACATTTTATTTTTTCTGCAAGTCCAGCGGTGCCGCTTCTAGCCGGAGTAAATTTTGCTGCTGCGGTTTGGATTATTCAAAAGCGTTTCACTATAAATAGTCGCGAATTAGCTTGAACTATAAACAAAAACGCCGCAGGCTTTTTACGACCTACGGCGTTTTGGAATTGCTTAGAAGGAAACTTAGCCGTTTAGACCAAGCTTTTCGATTGTGGCAACGTCAGCTTTACCGGTTGTCTTTAAGCCAGTTTTCTTTTGAAAAGCCTTAAGCGCTTCGACTGTTTTTTTGCCCATGATGCCATCAACTACAAGGTTTGTGCCAGTTGTAGTGTTGAGTGCTTCTTGAATTGCTGCAACATCTGCAGGTCCACCAAACTTTGTGACTTTTGTTGTTGTCGGAGTATCAAGCGAAGTCATTTCTGCTGTGTCGGTTGTGGTAGTTTTTGATGTTTTAGCGCAAGCAGCTAGACCAAAAACTAATCCGATTATTGTAAGGGTTTTGATTGCTTTCATAGTGTTCTCCTCGTTGATGTCTAAAATTTTACCGTGGCAGCTAAGGCTTAAGCTTTACCTTCTT
Organism: bacterium; assembly: GCA_016786595.1. Taxonomy (NCBI): domain Bacteria; species bacterium. The sequence continues at coordinate 19,727 of JAEUWB010000003.1, forward strand.
TGTAAGTTACATGCTTTCTAGCAACCGGATCATATTTCTTGACTTCAACCTTACCGGTCTTGTTTTTTTTATTTTTCGTGGTCGTATAGAAGTGACCTGTGCCCGCTGTTGACTGTAATTTAATGACTTCTCTCATATAAATGTCCTAACCTTGTTTACTGTCCAATCTTGAGTGTGTCTTTATTGGGAAGGGTGAGTTTTTACAGGAATTTGCAGAAATTTCAAAGCCCAACCGTGAGATTGCCTAAAACTATGAATTTTAAGGGTTTTTAGCTATATAGTTCAAGATAGATGCTTACTATTTCGCGTAAAATTCGGTTACCCTATCTGGCCTCAGGTCAGAGCAGTAAGTTTGATCCTGAAACTGAAATTGTTGCCACTTTATCAGGCAACCAAATGCAAGATGGGATGATTATCAATCTCAGGAATGTAAAAAAAGAATTAACTGCAATTGGCTTAAGCTTGCAGTGCAATGACTTGCTAGATTTTACTGTTGAATTTTATCGACAAGCGCGTCAGCAATTACTTAGTTCAAATATTAAGCTAGAGTCGTTAGCAGCGACACTTTCTAGTAATACAATCAGGTTAACCAAAGATATGCTAACATTAAGTCGCAGTTATGAATTTGCAGCAAGTCACCGACTTGAGCGGAATGATTGGGACAGGGAAAAAAATTGTCAAGAATTTGGCAATTGCAGCGATACTCATGGCCATAATTTCGTCCTCACCGTAAGTGTGGGCACTGCTACCGAAGCAGCCACTCCAGTTTTAATTAGCCCATCTGAATTGGATGTAATTGTCGATCAAGTCTTACTGCGGGAAATGGATCACAAGGATTTTAACTCGACTGTGAGTTTTATGCAGGGCAAATTGCCGACGATAGAAAATATTGTCCAAACTTGCTTTGAAAGACTTGCGCCACATTTTCAGGCCCCACTAAAGCTGACTAAGCTTAAACTAGCTGAAACATCCAACCACTGGGCTGAGTTTTCCGTAGCCGAGGTATGCTGATGCAGGCAAAGTCTGGTTTAACAATTTCAGGTGTTGCAATTAATCAAACCCCGCTTGATTGGCGAGGGAATTTAGCGCGTATTATTTCTGGAATCGAGCAAGCTAAAGCACAACACTCAAAACTGATTGTTTTCCCAGAGCTCGCAATTTCTGGCTACGGTTGTGAAGATATGTTTCTTTCGAATCTGTGCCTTGAAGAGTCGCTGCAGTCTTTGCTGGAAATTCTTCCCAAGACTAAAGATTGCACCGTAGTGGTGGGCTTACCACTGCGAGTTTTAGAGACTACAAGTGTGCCTACTAAAAAGCTAACACTGCAAAAGAAAATCTACACAGATCAGGTTTATAACGCTTGTTGTGTGATTAGCGATCAAAAAATCCAGGGCTTTGCCGCCAAGCGCTTTCTTGCGCGAGATGAAGTTTATTATGAGCCGCGCTGGTTTAATGCCTGGCCACTAGGAAAGGTTGGAACTGTGGAGATTGCCGGGAAAAGCTATCCTGTTGGCGATATTATTTTCGATGCGGCCGGAACAAAGTTTGGCATTGAAATTTGTGAAGATGCCTGGGTTTATGATCGTCCAGCAAATGCCTTGGTTCAAGACGGCGCTAAATTGATTATCAATATTAGTGCTAGCCATTTTGCTTTTGGGAAAATGGCTTTTCGCCAGAAACTTTGCAGCGAAACTTCTCGGGATTTAGCTGTGCCTTACGTTTACGTAAACTTATTGGGAAACGATTCTGGAAGAATTATATATGATGGTGGGACGATTTTTGCTGAGCATGGCGAAATTGTAAAAATCGGACCACGGCTGGGATTTGAAGAAGTTGTGGTGACTACCCATACAGTTAATGCCCAGCAAAAAGTCAGTACGGATTCTGACGCTCACTGGGAAAGCTCTCCCAGCCATAAAGAGGAAGAATTCTTCCGCGCCGAGGCACTCGGGCTTTTTGATTATTTAAGAAAAAGTAAAGCTCATGGCTTTGTGGTTTCGATTAGCGGTGGGGCTGATTCTGCTGCAGTGAGTGCTTTAGTAACCTTGATGATTAGGGCAGGGATTAGTGCCTTGGGGATCGCGGATTTTAAAAAGCGCTTAGACTATATTCCCGCCATCCAAGGTTTAAAATCAGAACAAGAAATAATTCGGGCGCTATTAACTTGCGTCTTCCAAGCGACAGAGCATAATTCTCAAGCCACAACAACTGCAGCACGTGAAGTTGCCCAAGGCCTAGGTGCGACTTTTCTAAGCTGGGAGATTGGCAAGCTTGTTGCTGAATATCAGCGCATTGTTGCTACTGCTTTAGCCACAAACTTAACTTGGGAAACGGATGGCTTGGCGCTACAAAATATTCAAGCGCGAGTCCGCAGTCCCGGAGTGTGGCTTGTTGCCAACAAGAAAAATGCGCTGCTATTATCAACTAGTAACCGTTCTGAGGCTGCCGTAGGTTATGCAACCATGGACGGAGACACTTCAGGTGGGCTTTGTCCAATCGGTGGTGTTGATAAAAGTTTTATCCGCCGCTGGTTGCGCTGGCTTGAGAAGGAAGGGCCGGCCGACCTCGGATCTTACCCTTGCATGAGTTTCGTGAATGCGCTTGAACCCAGCGCAGAGTTGAAGCCACAGAGTGAGAAGCAAACCGATGAAGCAGATCTGATGCCTTATGAGGTTTTAGACAGAATTGAAGAGCTTGCAATTCGTGATAAGCAAAGTCCAGCCGAAGTTTTAGCTTTAATTGAAAAGGAATATTCTTCGCGATTTTCTCAGCGAAGTCTAAGCGCCTGGGTTAAGCGCTTTTATACTCTTTTTGCCCAAAATCAGTGGAAGCGAGAGCGCTACGCTCCGAGTTTCATGCTTGATGATGAAAATCTCGACCCTAAGACGTGGCTTAGATTTCCAATCCTATCTGGGGGATTTGTTAAGCAAATTAAGGAACTTAAGTAGGTTTTATCTGGCGTTAGAAGTGCTCGCAAACAAGGAAAATTAAAAGGATAACGTTTTTACTGATTCTCTGCATAACAGAATTAACGATAAGTTCTAGTAACGGTTAAATGTTTTCCTGTTTTATGTCGATAAGAACCCAGCTCTATTTACTGACAGCACTCGCGCTCATGCCCGGCATGTTATGTGCGCAGTCTAGTCCTGACCCAGGCACAACTGCTAACGCGCAAGATTCTGTTTCTCGCGCACAAGGAGGTTCGATTGGTGGAGCTATCGCCGGAGCACAGGTTGGAGCGGCACGTGATGGTAAAAAGCATCCTTGGTATGATGGAAATCCAAATGCAGCGGAAGAATTCACAGCTTATGATACAGCGCAAATTGCCAATCATTTTTTGGGCTGCTTTGATATTAAAATTTTAGATATCTGTGGTTTTTCAGGTGATGGGGTGCCTTGTCTCAATGTCGAATACTATTGGCCAGAAACTGTAATTGAAACCAATAATTTCATGATTGGTTCGACAATCTATCCAGGGGAAGCAACTGCACTACGTGAATCCTTTATTGCGAATAAAGAAGCAGTGCTCAGTTCTTATCGTCAGTTCATGTCTCAAGCTGAGATACCGGGCGAGCTTAAACGCACTCCGCATGCAGGCAATACGACAACAGAAAACTTAGAAGGCGAAACTGAGAATACCTATGAGGCTCACATTTATCGCACTTTTTTTGATTATCAAGTGACAAGTTCTCTAGCTGGAACTGGTTTCTTTCTAGGCGCGCCAGCCTGTAGTTTGCCGCCACCGGAGAGGTTAATTCGCGATTTCACGGAAGCGCATCCGGATTATTGGCGGATTCCTGAAATGTGGCCGAATCGAGTTCATGGAGGCGATGGAGCCTATTCGGGATATTACGGGCCAATTGTTTCCCTCGCCTATAAGAACTCGATTTGTGCAAAATATCGTGCCGGGCTAGGCAGCCAAATTTCAAGCATGATCAAGATTGATCCAGATTATAATCCCGAACTGGCTAAGCTTTGTATGGTGCAGTCAGAAAATCTTGCTGATTTGGGACAACTTTTCCCGACAGTTTGGACCACTGAGCTGCAAGAACCGATCGCGCAAATCGTGATGTCGGTCAGAGCCAATTCCATTTTTGACTGGGAAGGGTTAGAGGGGCCAAACCGATCGAACTACTTTAATCCGGTTGGAGGTTCGAATTTATATCGCGACCAAAATAATGTCACGCACGTTGGGGATCGCCCTGCCGATAAAATACAACGGATCTATCCTGAACCAAGTGGTTGTTTTAGAATGAGTGACATTAGTGAACGCGACCAGGGGCTTTTTCCTAAGGGAATGTTGATGGAACCGTATGGTAATCATAAAATTGTGCACTGGAATCGTCGACGTACTTGTTTATGCGTTTCACCTTCGATTCATTGTCGCTCGGTTGAGGAATAATGACAGGTAAATAGCGGGATTTTATGCGGCAAAAGTTATATTTCACTTTACTTATGCTGGTTGCAACAAATGCAACTGCCCAAGGTCGCGCACCTGACCCCGGGTTTTTTGATAAGGATTTTGTTAAAGAAGGGTTTCATGGTGTCGATCAAGAAAGTAATGGGGAACCGCAAGCTGTCAACGACCAAGATCTGTTAAAAACTGAGGAGCAAGATACAAAGTCAAAAGTTACTAATCCAGGAAATTCCGTGCGCTCAGATACAGCGCCCTCAGCGGGTTATTATCGTGACTTAATGAAGCAGGTCGAGCAAGAGCGTGGCGTAGCAATCCGCGGGAAATTGCAAAAGCCTCCAGTTACTGCGCCTGCAGTCGAAGAACAGTCTGAGACAGCGACTGATAATTCACTCTTTGGCGATGATTCGGCTAAAAAAAAAGTCGATTCGACGGATGGGATTAAACAGCAAGGGCGGCCCAATTTAATCGATACATTAAATTTGATTGTTTCTGCTACCGAGATCAATCATGCCCGTAGTCACATTGAGTCTGTAATTAAATTACATCAATCACAGTCGGTAAAAATCGGCGAGATTTCGCTGATTGGCGTTAATTCGAATGAGATTTTTTCTAAACCAGAATTAATTAGCTTGGCAGCTCAAGTGTCTCAAGTCGGAGCAACGCTTAAACCGCTTCCAGGTTTACTTAAAGATTATGCTGTAACTGATTCTCCGGTTTGGGTGGTTGAGCATGCTGGTAAGCGGCACATTTTTGAAGGTGGTTATGAGCCGCATCGTTTATTTGCCCGTGACGGCAGTTTTGACCCAAGTTATGGAGGCATTGGAACTTCTGATTCTAATGTTGTGCGCTATGAGAGAATTCCCAGTCGTATTAAATTCTCTACCAAGCAAGATGAGTTTGCTTTAAATAAAGTGCTGGGAATTACTGCAGCACAAAGTCAAAAATTTGCCGAAAAATACCAAGAAAAAATCCTACCCAAGCAAACTGCGACAAAACTTGTTTTACCTAAGCTTCCGATTTGTGCCAGTGACGATCGGCGTGAGCTTGTGGGCACCGAGACTGGCGGCCCCGATGTAAGTTCGGAAATTACCTATTATGCGGCGGATGATTTTGAGCAACGTGAAAATGCTAAGGCTTTAGGTTTTTCTGCAGTTGCTTTTCCTGGAGGTAAAGCTGTGGGGATTGGTTCTGAATATTATGATTCGCGCCTGACTCAAGCACTGCACGTAGGCCTTAAATGTCTGCCGACAAGATTAAAAATGGCCAAGAAAGACGGCACGCTGCATTATGAGTTCTTGGAAGGTCGTTTTGCTTTTGAAGGCAGCAAGTAAGTTTTCTTATAATTTGCTGTAAAATCATTCACTACGGCTTGTTGAGGATTTCGCAAGAAGCGGCCACCTAGCAATTTTCTAATTCGTAGAGCTTCAGACCAATTTTCTTCACTCGTAAAAGCATCTCGACCCCAGATTTTTGCTGCTCTAAGTCGCTGCAGAGCGTTACTTAGTATACGCTCTCCAACGTCTGGATAGAGTTTTTTTGCCACATGCAAAGCCAATTTTTTGTCTTTTCTAACTGCGCTGAGTCCTTTTTCAATCCCGGTAACGAAGTTTGCTACAGTCTCAGGGTCCTCGGTAATCGTGCTCAGTCGCATGTATGCCCCTGTAAAAGTAAGTGGAGCATGAAACTCTGGTGAAGAATAAACAATACGTAGGCCTTGATCTTCTGCAATTGAGATAAAGGGCTCATTGTCTGTGACAATATCGCATTTGTCCTTTTTGAATAGCTGTATTTGCTGTTCAATCGGACCTTCAATGATTTTAAATGATTTTAAAAGTCTTGAGTGTTTAGCCTTTAGGCTAGCAAGTAAGGCATAAGAAGTAGATGGTTGAGGATAAGTTCCAACTCTTAAATGTACTAAATCTTCAACGCGCTCAATTGGTCTAACAATTGGATTTTCTGTAAGTCCCCACATTGCAGCTCGCTCAACTAAAGTTGCAATTACTTTTACAGGCTGCGACTGATTTTCGATTCTGGCACAAAATGTCGGGTCGCCTATGCCGATCATAGCTTTGCCCTTGAGAACTTCACGAAAGACTTGGTCGTCATTACCAACTGGATCAATTCGAACTTTTATCCCTAGCTCAGTAAAGTATCCTGCCACGTCCGCGATATATAAAGGCAGGTAGGGTAAGATCACCCGCTGCCATTGTGCGATTCGAACAACTTTCTTTGAACTCATGCTTGACTTAGTAATTTAATCATCTATACTAATTGTATCATTTTTGGTACATTATGGCAATACAAATCCCGCTTAGTAATCCACCGATCTTAACCCGTGAAGATTCCCGTCCAAATCCGAAGCGCATGCTTTCTTATCAACTTGAGCGCGCGATGGCGCACAAAAAAATTTCACGTGTTGAAATGGCAGAGAAATTAGGTACCAGCCGCGCGGCACTAAACCGCCTGCTTGATCCCCAAAATGAATCTGTAACTCTAAAAACAATACTGCGAACAGTTGAGGTTTTAGGTTACTCACTAATTCTTGAAGTTAAGGAGAATGACAAATGACTAAAGCTTGTTTATGTTTAGTTTATTGTTTGTATTTGTTGAATGTGCTGCTCAATCCTGGATCAACTTACAGTCAGGAATTAAAAGCAGTAAAAGTCGCGCAATTCGGTAAAGAAAAATTTTTACTTTATTTGCCGCTCTATTACGCAATCGAAGAGGGATATTTTAAACAAGCCGGATTAGCACCTGAAATAATCTTTGCTGGAAATGACGATCAAGTATTTGCAACAGTAGCTAGCGGAAGTGCTGATTTTGGAGTTGGTGACCCAATCTTTGCTGCGATTGCTGAACACAAAGGGTTATCGGCGAAAGTCGTAGCTCTCTTAGTACAACGTCTATCAAATACAGGCTTAGCAGCCCGCGCTGACTTAAAACCGCTAACTAAAATCGAGGATTTTAAAGATCTAAGAATCGGTACATTTCCTCAACCTTCCACGACATTCTCACTCTTAACTGAATTGCTGTTGCAACATCGAAATCAAGTCGGCAAGGCAAGCTTAATTGAAGCACAAATTGGTTCAATGACAGCTTTGCTTAGTTCCGGAACTGCGGATATTGTCTTTGATCTAGAACCAGCAGCTTCGATTGCTGAAGCCAAAGGTTTTAGAGTGGTAACTGATTTAGCACGCTTTACTCCACCCCAAGCAATCACCGGCATTACTGTGCGCGGAGAGTTTTTGCAGAATAATATGGAAGTTGCGAATAAATTTGTTGGTGCATTAGATCGTGCGTTAAGTGAAATTTCAAATGACTCTGAGCAAGCTTTAAAAGTTGCAATAAAACTTTTCCCCGATCTTAAACCGGCTGTTCTAAAAACAGCTCTAGTACGCATGCATGAGCAAGAGGTTTTTCCTCAGACTGCTAAAGTTAAAAGAAATCTATGGAATCGATCAATTGAATTGCGAATCAACAGTGGAGCTCTCGCACCAACAGTTTCCAAGAATTTAGGATTAGACTTACGTTTTGTTGAAGAAAAATAACATGCCTTTACTGGAAATTAACAATTTAATTTTTAGACGCGGAGACAATTTAATTGTCGATAATTTAAATTTGTCACTTCAACCCGGCGAAATTGTTTGCCTGCTAGGGCCAAGTGGAGTGGGCAAGACAACGCTTCTGAAACTAATCGCAGGAGAATTGATTGCTGGTTCTGGAGAGATTGATACGTGCGGAAGTAGGGTTGGCTACCTCGAACAACAAACATCGATTATTCCGTGGTTTGATGTCTGGAATAATTTAATTTTAGGGCCAAGATTATTAAAAGAATTTAATGAGCAAAAAGAGCTTGAAGCGCAACATCTTGGCTCGCAATTTCAACTGTCACCACATTTTAAAAAAATGCCTGAAATGCTCTCAGGAGGAATGCGTAGAAGAGTTGAACTTGGTGCAATTTTACTCTCCGATCCTGACATTCTTCTGCTTGATGAACCAACAACTGGTTTAGATGTTGTCACCCAAGAAATTGTTCATGCAGCGTTGACTGATTATGTAACTAAACATCAAGCTACTGCACTGATTGTTACTCACTCTTTAGAAGAAGCAGCAAGATTAGCTTCAAGAATATTAATTGTCAGCGCGCCTCCACTGGGGGAGCTATATTCAGGTCAACCAGACAATGTCGCTAGCTTAAAAAATTTTTGTATGTCTTTATGGAATGTATAAAAACAGTTTCTGCTCAAATGGTTTTCTTAGCTCTAGTGCTTGTCGCTTTAATGACTGGCTGGGAGATTTTTTCGCAAAGCGACAAAGCGATTGCTTTTTTTCTCCCTCCACCGTCATTGATTTGGGATCGCTATTGGCATGAATTGCTTCAAGGTGAACTTTGGCAAAGTACGAGATATTCTCTAGTGATTTTATTGATTGGACTTAGTTTAGGTTGTCTATTGGCAATAGGCGGGTCGATGTTGTTAGCGACTTTTTATAACGGCAGCAAACATATCGAAAAACTTTTATTAGCATTAAGTTCAATTCCGCCGATTGCGATATCTCCACTGCTGATTTTATGGATTGGTGTTGGGGTTTTTCCTAAAGTTTTTCTAATTACATTTGTCGTTAGTATTGGAGCGGTGGTTTCAATGTACGAGGTAATTTACGAAATACTTCAAAATCGCTGTAATTGGCTCCGGCGGATGGGTATAAAAACCCCAAAACTTCTGACTGTGGTTGTATTTCCAGGTATTTTATCACTTTTTTTAACTGCTGCTAAAAGACAAGTTCCTAATGCGATGCTAGCTTCATTTGTCGGAGAAAGTATTTCTTCGAATCAAGGTCTTTCACATCTGATTATTAGATTTTCAGGATTATATGATATGTCCGGCGCGTTTACGGCGTTAATTCAATTAGCATTAGTCTCGATCGTATTAATCAGCGTGCTCGATAGTATAGAACAGCAACACTAAAATTATAAATGATCAGATAGTGAGCTTAAAAAATTTTGCAGGAGATATAAATGTCTATCTCCTGCAAATCAAACCTACCATTCCAGCAAATGACGAAACCTCAAGATCTCTTCCAGTAAAGCTTGATTCCTACAAACCATAAATGGTTCTGGCTTGAGTGGGTCGTAACGTTTGCCATCAAGATTCACAACTAAACCTCCAGCTGCTTCAATTAAGCATTGCACGGGAAAGACATCCCAGGGCGCTTGCTTAATTCGATCGCTGACGTTGTCATGCAGAATTACATCTAGTCCAGACGTAAACATCCGCATCGCAAGTCCTGAGTGAGGAACCTCATTCGTGATCAAGCGCGTTACTCCAGGTTCGCCTAACTCACCCTCGTAAACACTAAAGCCCCAAGATCTATGACGAGCTACGGGGTAAGCGTTTGTAGCAACCCAAGCTTGATTCAGAATCCTTGCGCCGAATGATTGGAGATTAACTTGTCGGACTGTTTCATCTGCATCAGAGCAACGATAAACGCCAGCTGCTAATGTCCCAATGAACCATTCGCCACTGAGTGGGAAGTGAATCACGGCAGCAACTGCCACTTTTTCTTGAACGTAAGCCAACATCACTGACGGATAGTGCGAACCTGCTCTAAGAATGAAAGCAGTAGTCGCATCAAGTGGATCCACGCTCCAGAATTCTGAACCAAGATCTCCACTCCAATCAGGGCTTAGCTCCTCGGATAAAACATGGATTTTGACGCCTCCGTCACGGAGCACGCGAATAATCTCCGCATTCGCTGAAATGTCAATCTCAGTTACTAGGTCGGCGGGGGACCCCTTGGCGCGCACGTTGTTAATGGCTTGTGCGCCATGACGAATAATGGCACCCGCTTGAGCGGCAGCTTGCACTGCAAGCTGCATCAAGGGGCCGAGTTCTTCTGCTATTGTAAGTAAATACTTCATTTGATCACCAAACAAGCAGTGTTCTAAAACCTTTTAGCTCACTGTCTGTCCCAGAATCCTTAGGATTTAAGGACAGACGGGTGCGTCTCTTCTACTCGGAAGCAAATTTTTGGGGATTGAATGCAACAAGCGCTGCAAGTTGATTCAAAAAAATAAAAATGTGGTTAAATTAAATCTATATATGTGCGTGCTTAGCGCACGGGCGTCGGAGCGCTTAAGGGACGAATGGTAGTAAAATCATAAGTTGTAGTCACAAAACACAGATAGCAGCGATTTTTCTAAAAATCAAGACTTTTCTAACTCTTGTTGTGAATTTTCAAAGAAATAATTTAGCAGAAGAATTTACAGCCGGATTTAAAATCTCCATAAACTCATCGCGTGTAAGTTCAACCGCGCCGAAGCTCTCAAGTAATGACGTCATCTGCTGGCAATCAATCCACTGCACACCTTTGGCTTTGAGTTGTTCGACCAAAAACCAAAGCGCAAGCTTTGAAGCATTAGGGTCGATATAAAAAAGAGACTCACCAGCAAACATTTTGCCGATGCTAACTCCATACAAGCCGCCGACTAAGTTTCCATTTTTGTAACACTCAATACTATGAGCGTGGCCTTCGCGATGTAGATCTAAGTAGGCTTGAATAATTTCCTCCGTGATCCAACTATTTTGGTTACGCTGCAATTCGCGCGAAACAGAACAGCAACGAATCACTGCTTCAAAATCATAGTTGATTCTAAATACGTGTTCTCCTTTTTTAAGAAGTTTGCGTAGTGACTTAGGAATATGAAAATCCTTCAAGAATAAAACGGCACGCCTTTCCGGTGCAAACCAGGTCATTGGCCCTTGGTCGAGAATCGGCCAGGGGAATATTCCATGGCGATAAGCTTCGAGCAAAATTTCGACATTTAAATCGCCACCAATGGCAACGAGGCCAAATTTATTTGCCTGCTTTACAGGAGGGAATGTAAATGCTCGAGTCATATATTTTTAACAGTATAACACAAGTTGATATCGACCTTCTAAATGAAATCCTTGAATCGCACCCCCACAGCCATCCTTTTTACGACTGTAATGTTCGACTTAATCGGGTTTGGCATGGTAATTCCCTTGATCAGCGTATACGGCAGGCATTACGGCGCAACTGGAATAAGTCTTGCAATCTTAGGTGGAATATATTCTCTGATGCAGTTTTTTAGCGCGCCTTTCTGGGGCATGCTTTCCGATCGCTTTGGGCGACGGCCGATCATTTTGATGGCACTCTGCGGATCGACAATTAGTTATTTGATTTTCGGCCTAGCCGAAAATTATTGGTGGCTACTTGCTTCACGCGCATTTGGTGGCGTTTTTGCCGCAAATATAGTCACGGCTCAAGCATTCATTGCTGATTCTACCAAACCAGAAGAACGTGCAGCTGGAATGGGCTTAATCGGTGCAGCCTTTGGCATCGGTTTTACAATTGGCCCCGCCTTCGGTGGAAGCGCCTCGCACTATTTTGGCATTTCTGCGCCGGGAATTTTAGCTGCAATCGTTTGCGGATGTAATTTCTTACTTGCGTTACGATCGCTCCCCGAGTCGCTACCAGTTGAGCAGCGTAAAAAAGATTTCCGCTATCAACATCCATTTCTCCGGAAGGATATTCGACAAATACTAGCCAGCCGACCACAGTTACGTTGCCTAATTTCTGCCTTTTTCATGGTGACCTTAGCTTTTTCTAATATGGAGCAAACGTTTTCATTACTTTTTCAAGGTAAATTTCATTTAACAACAGAGAAGGCAGGTTTTTATGCGGGTATGATTTTGCTGGTTGCTGGATTAATCGGTGTTTTGATCCAAGGTAAATTAATTTGTGGACTAGTAAGAGATTATGGCGAAGCAAGATTGCTCTTAACTGGCCTTGCGGTACAGGCGTTTACGATGGTGATCTTTCCCTTCCCGCACCTATTTTTAGCTTACATTCCAGTTGCGGTTGTTCTAGCAATTGGCAGTAGTTTAGTTACTCCAACTCTTAACGGATTAATTTCTCGTGCAGCTACCGCCGAAGAACAGGGACTGGTTTTAGGTTTTAATCAAGGCCTGGGTAGCTTGGCCCGAGCGCTTGGACCATTTTTAGGATTACTTGCCTTTGAAATCTCCTCTGCTCTGCCTTACTTTATTGCCGCCACGGTTTACCTGACTTTACTTGTTTTTTTATCTTCGAGTTTTAAAGAGTCAACCCCAGCTTAAGTTCGCTAACTTGTTGAAATCTGAGAAATATTTAGCTGGAACTTTTTCCGGTTAGTAAGGTCTAATTATGCTAGATATGTAACCTCGCTTGTTGCTGGAAATTTTTCAATGAAAACAATTAAATTTATTATCATCTGGGCGTTTTTGTTTACTTCAGTATTTGCCCAGGCTGAGACGCTACGCGAAACGCTCTATCAACAATATAGTCAAGGAAATTACAAAGACGCATTCGCAGGCTATCAGAAGTTAGTGCTCGATGCCTCATCCGATCTCACGCAATTTTCTAATGATTTGTCTTATGCCTCAAGCGCCCTTGCTAATCTTGGGCGAGACGATGAGCTTGATGCGCTACTTGAAGATGCCGTAAAGGTTAGACCTAATACTTGGCAAGTGCTTTCAGCTGTTGCCTATGGCTTTCAGCATGCTTCTCACTACGGAACAATTATTGCGGGTAAATTTTATCGCGGGAATTATCGCCAAGGCGGGAAATATATAAACTCGCAAGAGCGCGACCGCGTGCGAGCTTTGCAGCTTGTGACAGCAGCAATCGAACAAAGCAAAAGCGAGAGCGACGTCTCTAAGACGATAGGACTGTATCGACAGCTCAGTGAGTTGCTGATTCAAAACCAAACAGCCGGGTCGGCCTGGAAACTCGAACATTTAACTGACCTGACTAAATTGCCGGGTTATGAAGAAAATTATTATGCAGCTACAGTCTCTAGTGTCGGAGCGCCTGTAACGGCAGATGGGTCCCCATTAATCTATGCGATCCCGTTGAATTTTGAGACTGCCAAGAATGATGGTGAGCGCTTTCGTTGGACACTAAATCGTTGGGCCGAACTTGCTCCACACGACAAAGATGAAGTCAGTTATAAGCTGGCAACATTTTTGCAAAGCATTTTTGGCGTTGAAACAATTCAGAACTATTATTTTACTCCTGCCGCAAGCACTCAAGATGGGCAAACAGAGTCCCAGTATGCCTTACATACATTAAGCGATGATGAGACAATCGCACGCTTAGCTACAGGCATTAAGCGTTTTAGTCTGCCTCAAGACTACAATCCGACAATATTATTTAAATCCTTGGCTGATACAGACGAATCACAAACGCGCTCAAGCTATGCAGAGTCTGCACGTGAGCAACTTTGCCGAATCTATGAAAATCGTCGACAATATCCAAAAGCTGCCGAGTGCTGGAAGCGCGCGATCGGTATTTTCGGAAAAGGTTCGAATAACTACCGTCAGAAAGCGCTCGACCAAATTGTTGGCGCTTGGGGGCAATTTGAACCAACTCGAACTCAAGCTGCGGATGCTCAAACAAGCCTTGAATATAAATTTCGTAACGCCACTAGTGTTACTCTTGAGGCTTATGCAATCGATATCGAAACGCTTTTAAATGATCTGAAAGAATACATTAAAAGTAATCCTAACGATCTCGATTACAGTAAGGTTACAGTTGAGCAAATTGGCTACGAGTTAGCTAATGAAAGAGCGACCAAATATCGTGGTAAAAAAGTCGCTTCTTGGACTGAGCAACTTATTCCTCGGGAAAATCATTTCGATACAAGGATTACACTTAAGACGCCACTGCAAAAAGCAGGAGCATATTATCTCGTAGCAAAGCTTGCTGGTGGGAATGAAAGTAAAATTGTCATGTGGTTGGCAGATACGGCGCTGATTAATAAGGCACTTGACCAGGGAACTTTTTATTATGTTGGCGATGCCTTAAATGGATCGGCAATTAGTGATGCCGAAATTGATTTCTTTGGTTATCGCACTGAATGGATACAGAATAACTCCTTAGTAAATAAAGTTACTGGTCGAAGCTATAATATTCTGACCCGCTCGCATCAAGCAAAAACAGATTCCTCTGGCCAATTAATTATTCCCAGTGGCACACTCGATAAGAATTACTCCTGGCTAGTGACTGCGAAAACAAAGAGCGGACGCTTTGCTTATCTGGGTTTTAGTTCGATTTGGAACGGGAATTATCATGATTACGAATATAACGAACTAAAAGTTTTCACTGTTACAGATCGTCCAGTATATCGCCCTGAGCAGAATGTAAAATTTAAACTCTGGCTGGCCCATGCCAAGTATGATCAGGAAAAAAATTCCTTTATCGCCAATACTGACGTCCAAGTCATTATCAATGACCCACAAGGCAACGAATTTTTTAAGCAAACTCTGCGTACGGATAATTACGGCGGACTTGATGGCGAAATCAAATTACCCAAGGATGCTAAACTTGGAGTCTATACTGTCTACTTGCCGAGCTACTCAAGTAGCAGCGGCACATTTCGCGTCGAAGAGTATAAAAAGCCAGAATACGAAGTGACTGTTGATGCACCAACAAAGCCAATTCGCATTGGTGATAAGATTGAGGCAAGTATTAAGGCCAAATATTATTTTGGCTCCCCTGTGACCGAGGCGAAAGTTCGCTATAAGGTTTTACGCTCAAGTTATACAGCAGGCTGGTACCCAGTCGGAATTTGGGATTGGTTTTATGGAGCGGGCTATTGGTGGTTTGCTTATAACTACGAATGGTTTCCGGGCTGGGCACGCTGGGGCTGTGAGCGACCAATTCCATGGTGGTGGACCTCCCGCACAACACCGCCAGAGTTACTAATTGAAAATGAAGTGCCGATTGGTAAAGATGGAACTCTCAAGATTAGCATTGATACTGAGCTTGCTAAGGCACTGCAGCCTGACCAAGATCAGCGCTATCAAATTACAGCTGAAGTGATTGACCAGTCACGCCGCACAATCGTCGGAACCGGTGAGGTGATTGCCACACGTGAGCCATTTAAGGTTTATGCCTGGGTCGACCGTGGGCATTATAAAACAGGAGACACAATTAATGCCGATTTCAGTGCGCAGACAGTTTCTAATAAGCCGGTGACAGGAAAGGGGACCTTGAAACTTTTTAAAATCTCCTACGCCAATTCCAAAGTAGTAGAAACTGCGATCAATGAATGGAAGATTGATCCAGACGTTGAAGGTCGTGCCCGCACTCAGCTGACTGCGTCAACAGCCGGACAGTACCGCCTCAGCTATACTGTGCTTGATGAAGTTGGTCACAGCGTTGAAGGTGGATATCTATTTACGGTAATTGGTGAAGGGTTTAACTCCAAGGCGTTTAAATTTAACGCGCTTGAGATCATTCCTGAAAAAAGAGAATATACTCACGGGGAAAAGGCTAAAGTCATGATTAACACCGAGGTAGCTGATAGCACCGTGTTAATCTTTACGCGACCTGCCAACGGAATATATTTAAATCCAGAAATTGTAAAAATTTCTGGAAAAAGCATCGTACGTGAGATTGCAATTACCAAAAAAGACATGCCGAACTTTTTCGTGGAGGTTGTAACGATTGGTAATGGTAGAGTTTATTCTGAAGTTAAAGAGATGATTGTTCCGCCAGAGGAGCGCGTGCTGAACGTCAAGGTTAAGACGTCGCAAGAGAAATTTAAGCCCCAAGAGAATGCTAAGGTTGAATTTGCACTAACGGAATTATCAGGTCGGCCCTTCAAAGGTAGTGCCGTCGTGAGCGTCTATGATAGCTCGCTAGAATATATTTCCGGCGGTTCAAATGTTGATGAGATTCGTAGTTTCTTTTGGAAATGGCGCAGACATCACAGCCCACGTACGCTTTCTAGTCTGGACCGCTACTCATCAGCTCTACGTGCTAGCGACGAGGTGCCGATGAGCCCAATCGGTATCTTTGGTTATACTGTTGCAGATGATGAAGTCGATGGCGATCGAGTCTCGGGAATAAAAAAGCGTAAAGGTGGACGCGGAGATTCTGTTGAGATGCTCGCTGAAGGTGGAGTAGGTGGTTTGATGGCGTCCAAATCTGCCGCTGCGCCAATGGTCGCACAAGAAGGTACGGCAGCTAATGCCGTGGCCGATATGCGTGAAGAGTCTAAGGATGCGTTTAAAGAGGAGCGTCAACAAACACCAGGCGGAGGTGCCGCTGGAAAGCTGATTGAGGCGGCAGTGCGCAAGGAATTTGCTGATACTGCGTTTTGGGCAGGGACAGTGAACACTGATGAGAATGGCCGAGGCCAAGTCGAATTCAAAATGCCTGAAAACTTGACTGAGTGGAAAATTAAAGTCTGGGCAATTGGTGAGGGCACGCGCGTTGGTCAAGGTGAAGCAGAAGTTGTCACCGCCAAGGATTTAATCTTACGGCTGCAAACACCCCGCTTTTTAGTTGAGCGAGACGAGGTAGTGATTTCAGCAAATATCCATAACTATTTAGCGGCAGAAAAAATAGTTAAAGCCAAGCTTGAACTTGATGGTGGATATTTAGAGTTTATCAACGGGGAAGAGCAAAGCGTGACAGTCCCAAGTCAAGGTGAAAAACGCATCGATTGGCGTCTCAAGGCAGTCAAGGAAGGCTTAGCAACAGTGCGTGGTTTTGCACTAACTGATGTCGAATCAGACGCAATGGAATTAAAGATTCCAGTGCATGTTCACGGCATTTTAAAGACTGAAAGCTTTAGTGGGGCATTACGTGCCGAAGATAATCAAGGAAAAATCTCCATTAAAGTCCCAAGTCAGCGTCGGGTCGATCAATCACTTCTTGAAATTCGCTATTCTCCGAGCTTAGCAACAGCGATGGTCGATGCTTTGCCTTATCTGGTAAGTTATCCATACGGGTGCACGGAGCAAACCCTGAATCGTTTCTTGCCGACGGTGATTACGCAAAAAATCCTCCAAAGCATGAAGCTTGATCTCAAAGCGATTCGCGATAAGCGCACAAATTTAAACGCCCAAGAAATTGGCTCGGCACAGTTACGTGCGGCGCAATGGAAGCGCTTTGCGGATAACCCTGTTTTTGACGAAGCTAAAGTAGCTGAGATGGTTAAGGTCGGATTGGACCGTTTGGAGGCAATGCAAAATTCCGATGGTGGCTGGGGTTGGTTTTCTGGATATGGGGAGCAATCTTATCCACATACAACAGCGGTTGTGACTCATGGGTTGAATATCGCTAAAGCAGCTGGAGTGAATTTCAGTCCAGATACACTTTCGCGTGCCTTAGCTTGGTTAGAAAACTATCAAGCTCAGCAACTACAAAAGCTCAAGAACGCCAAATTCAAGACCGAGCCTTATCAAACATATGCCGACGAGCTCGATGCTTTTACTTATATGGTATTGACTGAAGCTGGTCGTCCGAATGCCGAGATGAAAGAGTTGCTTTTCCGAGATAAAACTCAAATTGCTGTGCATACCAAAGCTATGCTCGGGATTGCTTTTGCCAAGGAAGGAGACAAGGCTAAAGTCGAGGCGATTTTGAAAAATATTGAGCAGTATTTGGTGCAAGATGATGAAAACCAAACTGCCTATCTGCGTTTACCAGAAGATAACTACTGGTGGTATTGGTATGGTAGTACAATTGAGGCCAATAGCTACTATTTGAAACTGCTTGCACAAACCAATCCAAAGGGCCAAGTGGCTTCACGCCTTGCCAAGTACTTAGTCAATAATCGCAAAAACGCAACCTATTGGAATTCTACGCGTGATTCTGCAACTGCAATCGAAGCGCTTGCTGATTACATTCAAGCCAGTGGTGAAAGCGCACCAAATTTAACTGTCAGTGTTGCGGTCGATGGGAAAATACTTAAGGAAGTTAAAATTTCCCCAGAAAACCTATTCACTTTTGATAATGTCTTAATGCTTGAAGGTGCAGCACTAACTGATGGCAAACACGAAGTTAGTATTAAAAAGTCTGGAACAGGCCCACTTTACTACAACGCCTATCTGACGAACTTTACGCTTGAAGACTACATCACGAAGGCTGGTCTTGAAATTAAGGTCAACCGTAAGTTCTACAAGTTAGTAAGGAATGAGGAGAAGATGTTGCTAGCAGGTGCGCAAGGGCAAGCGTTAGAAGCACGTAAAGATTCATATCAGCGTGAACCGCTTCAGGATCTACAAATGCTTAAAAGTGGTGATCTGATTGAAGTCGAGCTAGAAATCGACAGTAAAAACGACTATGAATATTTGATTTTTGAAGATTTAAAAGCTGCAGGTTTCGAGCCAGTTGATCTGCGAAGTGGCTATAACGGAAATGAACTTGAGGCTTACGTTGAATTTAGAGATGAAAAGGTAAGTTTCTTTACTCGCTCGTTAAGTCGGGGTAAACACAGTATCTCGTATCGGCTTCGTGCAGAGATTCCTGGCAAATTCAGCGCGCTTCCAACGCTTGGGTTTGCCATGTATGCTCCAGAACTCAAAGCGAATGCTGATGAAATAAAATTACAGATCGAGGATTAGGTTCATGCGAGCACTTTTCAAGTTAGTATTGATTGTTGGCGGATTAGTCTTAGCCATTGGTTGTTCAAGTAGCGACAGTGATTCAAATAACGATATTGACTTATCCAATAATGCCTGCGGGGTGCTTGGTCTTAAATCGCTTCGCCCGAAGATTTTTGATGGTTCAGAATGTAGTGAAAAAACCTCGCCCGTAGTTGAGTTACGGGTCCGTTTTAATCTCACCGAAGAGTTTGTTTGTACAGGTACGTTGATCACCTCTAAAGAAATTTTGACCGCAGCGCATTGTCTAAGAGGCCCAAATAATGAAAATCCAATCACGGCCACCGCGATTATCGGCGGCAAGAGTATTTTTGCTGAGGCCTATAAAATACATCCTAGTTATCGCGTGGAAACAGAGGCTGTTTTTAATGATTTAGCGATTTTGCGTTTACCGCAGAGAGTTTCGATAACGCCAGTTGGGCTTTTGGTTAGTAGTGCCACGGAAGCTGGAGATGTATTAAATATTTTTGGCTATGGGCTTGATGAAAATGGCAATCTTGGGACGCTAAAAAGTGGTCAGATTTTAGCTGACCGAGTAACAGCAAACCATGTCGTGACTATCTTTGGTAGTGATGGCAGTAACACCTGCACGGGAGACTCTGGAGGACCTGCAATTCGCGTAGAAGACCGTAATGGCTCAATTTTGACAGGAGTCGTTGGTGTGACTTCTTACGGAGACCTCGAAGCTGAGTGTAAGGAAGGCGATACGACATTTTTTACGCGCACTGATATTTCGGCGTCGGTTAACTTTATTCAAACCTATGCACCTGGAGTGCAGCTACTTTAAATAAGCTAGAGATTAGCTATTCTCCCGTAACGAAGAGATTGAACCAAATTCGGCAATTTTTTCACGCATTCTTCCGAGTCAAGGGCAGGCAAATGGGCTGGTCTAGCAATGACACTGACAAATTACTAACGAAATAATTTAGAGTTCGAGAAGAGGCCATTCACTTTAAAACGACATTTTAAAAACTTTTGGGCCGAGGAGTGCAGTGTGACCACATAGGGCACCACCCCTCCTCGGCAACCGTAGCCTCTAGATCATGAATTGAGCAGTCTTTCGACTAGGTCCTCAGAACTAACTTTGTCCATCGGATTCCAGCGCTGACTCGGCTCGTAAAGTTCAAGAATACTAGACATTGGTGATTCAATGTCGCTGATATCTGGCCATAAAACATCGAAGGCAAAGCGCAAGCTGACATTGCACTGATGGGCAACTTCTTCTCGCAAAATTGCTTCGATCTCTGGATCGTAGTCAGCGATAACTAATAGGGCATGCTCATCGAGTTTTACAATTTAGTTTCACAGCAAAGGCGCTTTCCTCCGCTAGAATCTCGATGCGTTGAACCGGGATCCCGATCTTGCAAAAGAACGGAGCCAGTTGAGGGACGATGGGGTTTCCTTCACGCCATACAAGGATGACGCGTTTTATATTCTCGCTTCATTTTCTTTTTTCCTTGGAAAAACCATTTGTGAATGGCTCTTCCGCTGATGAATTCAAAGGAAGAGCTGATTTGAAAATTACTCAAGACAAACATGAGAAAGAACAATTCATCCAACTACTCAATAGCAGTTCTAGATTTTAAAGAAATAGTTTGGAAGCAAGAATCTCTAGAACGAATATTCTGTCTTTAGATTTTTTATTTAATGTAATCGAAAATCAATTTCGCAATTAAAAGTGACAGAACGCAGAGGAATAAGATGCGCACGCGCGCATTGCCATGTTTTAAGGCATAATTCGTTCCCAGGCGCGAACCAATCAGATTACACAAGGCCATTGGTAAAGCATAGCGCCACAAGATGTGACCAGTGGAAATAAAGTAGATCAAGGGAGAGAGATTTGCTGAAAGGTTTACAAACTTTGCGAAGGCAGAGGCATGTAAAAAATCAATTTTCATGAAGCGCACAAAACAAAAAATCAGCATACTGCCTGTGCCGGGCCCAAAGAAACCTTCATAAAAGCCGAGTCCCGCAGCAATTAATCCACTGCGTAAAATATTTTCTCGTGAAACTACAAGATCGTCGTGACTAGTTCCAAAGTCTTTTTTCTTAAATGTATAAAATGCGGCAAGAAAAATTAAAATAATGATTAGCGGTTTGGCCAGAGCAGGGTCGAGTAAGGTAATTGTTTTTGCACCGAGGAATGCAAAAATCGTAGCAGTAATGATTGCGTTAAACAGCAGCTTGCAAGGGATTGTTACGCGCTTGATGTATGTATAGGCCGCAAGAGAAGTGCCGCAGATCGAAGAGAATTTATTTGTCCCAAATAAGGTCGGCAGTGGAGCGTGCGGGAAGAGCGCCAGTAAGGCAGGTACCTGAATCAATCCACCACCACCCACAGCGGCATCAACAAAGCCAGCGAAAAATGCTGCAAGTGGTAGAATAATTAATTCATAGTGCATGAAGGCAGTATTATGGAATTAGCAGACTTAGACCTCTCTGAGGTAGCCCCAGTTATGCAGCTTATCACTATCTTCTGCCCAGCGATCCCCAATGTCATTTCTGTAATACATACTTGGAATCAGAATATTTTTGATACGGCTATAAGCTTGCGCTTGGGCCTGCTTCATAGTTTGTCCAGTGCCACAAACAATTAAGGCAACCCCTGTAGATCCTGCTAAGAGCCATTCTCCATTAACAAGCTTTACGTCTTCAATGTGAATGCCATCATAGTTTGGCTTTTGAAAAATCATCAGTGCGTCTTTTGAATAGGTATTGAAAGTGTGTTCATCGTCAAAGGGATAAGGCGGCACTACTAAGCGCACCCCGACTTGAAAGCCTTTCTTAGTTTTGAATTTAAAATCTGCCCCACTAGCAAGTAAATAAAGGAATTCTCCCATCGGAGTAATCATGCCTTCCTGCTGAATGCTAATTGTTGGATAGCCAAAGCGAGCGGTGAATTCCAAAGGATAAATCCCTTGATGATTAACGATGCAGTTTAGATCGATATAACCTACGTAACCTTCGGCGCTAAGCACGGGTTCAAGCTTTTTAAGCGTTAGATTAAAAAGCCGGTTCGGCTCGCTCCAATACATCGAAGTTCCCATCTCTCCTGTTGAGGGACCGAGGTTGCCAGGGAAAAGTTTCTTATGCTCGAAATTTACATTGATTGGAGTGATATATTCCTTGCCATTAAAAAATGCTCCAACTGCGACTTCAACTCCGATTGCACGACGCTGCAGCTGAAACGTTTTCACGCGGTCGGCCCAGACGCGCTTATAAGCTTCAAGCACCTGGATTACATCTCGTCCGTCTTCTTCGTCACCGACAAATAAGAGACGTTTAATATTTTGTGCTTCGCCGCTAGGCTTAATTGCATATTTACCCGGGCTGTCTTTAACGAACTGAATCGCGTCGTCAAAACTTGTAAATTCCTTGTACGGGATAATTGGGATCCCAGCTTTTTTTAATTCTTCTTGTCCAAAGGTGCGGTCATCTTCGAGCATGTCTGTATAAGCAGTGCCGCCCACGACAAATTTCCCCGCCTGACGTAATGCTTGCGCTTTTGTTCCTTGTCCAAGAACATCATCAAAGACAATTACATCGGCCCAATCTACTTCTGCCTCCCAGTTGTTACATTTAGGGACAAAACCATCGCCGATGTCCCTTTCTGTTTCAGACTCGATATAATATTTGACTTGGTGTCCTTCCTTGTGAACAACCCAGGCAATATCGCTAATCAGGCCGTCAATTGAGACAAATAAAAAACGCTTCGATTCAGATGTGGTGCCGTTAGTCATAGTATTATGATTATAGCTCCAGAATTACGTTGCAGAAAACACAATTCTTGAGAAAATGCTACGAGTTCCGGTAAAACTTAACCTTTCAAACTCGATAGAATAGTAATTGATGAAATCTCTAACCCGCACTCCCCGTCGTTTTGGTCGTCGCACAGGTAAAACTCAAACTTTTACTCGTGAAGGGTTGAGGATTCAGGGCCAGAAACTAGCTGAATCACACAAGCACGCTACTGTTAAAGCAGTCGGCCAGAAACTTTTTCGCCACTTAGAGGATATTTGTGGAGACCTCGAAGCATCCTACCAACGTTTGCTGCAAGCGCTTAAACTTAGCGAAAGCCTGACTCCTGGCGTTGAGTGGTTTTTAGATAACTATCATGTCGTTGAAAAGCACATCCTTGATATCCGCAAGCATTTTCCGAAAAGCTACGATCGCACCCTGCCCAAACTAAAGTCTGGGGACTATTCTGGCTATCCTCGTGTTTATCCAGCGACATTAGAACTCATGGTTTTGACTGACTCGGTACTCGACCTAGGGATGCTCTCGTCATTTGTCGATGGGTATCAGACCGAGATTGAACTTACGATCGGTGAAGTTTGGGCAGTGCCCATTTGTTTACGCTTTGCCTTGCTTGAGAGTTTAAATGAATTGACTGAACGCATGATTCAAGAAATGGAGGAGAAGAATCGCGCGCAGCTTGTTGTAGATGAAATCGTGGGGGATGAAGAGCGCCAGGGGACAGAGATACTAAGACTCTTAGCCGCACGGGTGTCTGAGGAACCGTGGTTTTTGAGCCACGGTGCAGCAGGCCTAATACGGCGTTTACGTGACCGTGGCCCACAGGCTTCACTGACCGTACAGTGGCTTGAAGCCAAGCTCCGCGAGGACGGCACAGACCCCGAGGAAGTGTTAAGGCTTGAACAGTTTTCCCTAGCTGCAGACCAAGTATCGATTGCAAATACAATTACATCGCTCAAAACCTTAAGTTATGTGGATTGGAAGGAATGGTTTGAATCTATTTCTAAGGTGGATCTCGAACTTAGTCTTGACCCAACGCGACTCTATGGAAAGTCTGATTTTAATACCCGTGACCGTTGTCGCAAGCATATTGAACGCATCGCTAAGCGGTCTGAATTAAACGAACGACAAATTGCCGCCAAAGCACTTGCCTTAGCTGAGCACGGTGCTAGTTCCGATAAGCACAGCGCTCAAGCGTCTGTGATTTATTATTTTCTTGATCCCGGCGTTTCTCAACTTGAACAAGCTTGTAATTATCAACCTGTTTTTAAAGAAAAAATTGGCCAATGGATTAGTAAGCAGCCATTTTTCTTCTACTTTAATGGCATCATTTTATTAACGATTTTAATTTTATTTGAAGCAGTCTCCTATTCAGTAACTCAGGGGGCAACACTGATTGCGGCAGTTGTCACGGGACTACTCTATGTTATTCCTGCCAGCGATTTAGCGAACAATATTGTTCAATGGGTGGTAACAAAATTTAGTTCCCCAAGACTACTACCACGGCTGGAATTTGACCGTGGAATCCCTGACAACTGTCGCACAGTTGTGATCGCGCATTCGATTTTTTCTAGTCGTGATGCAACGCAAAAAACAATTGACGGACTATATATTCGTTACCTCGCGAATGACGATAAGAACTTGATTTATGGCGTATTGGCGGATTTGCCCGATGCGCAGACGGAAACTGTCGAGAGTGATCAGGCAATCATTCATTTCGCCAATGAGCTGATTGAGTCTCTCAACGCACGTGTGGGGAGGAAGTGCTTTTTTGTGCTTTTCCGGCGACGAATTTGGAACCCGGCAGAAGGTAAATTCATGGCTTGGGAGCGTAAGCGTGGCAAGCTTGAGGAGTTTAACGCGCTGATTCTCGGAGCAAGTGAGACTAGTTTCATTAACCCTCAGCCTGTGCAGGCGATGATTCGGGATTTGCCGTTTGTAATTACTCTAGACAATGATACGCAATTGCCGAAGGGCAGCGCTGAAAAGCTCATTGCGACAATTGCCCATCCGCTGAACCGCGCAGTAATTGATCCTGAAAAGAAAACCGTTGTTTCTGGTTATGGTATTTTGCAACCACGGGTAAGCGTTTCACTTTTAAGTGCACACGCAACTTTATTTTCACGAATATTTTGTGGACATGCCGGTCTTGACCCGTACACTCAATCAGTTTCAGATGTCTATCAAGATTTTTTCGGAGAGGCTAATTACGTTGGCAAGGGGATTTATGATGTGCATGCATTTGAAACTGCGCTTGCCGGAAGAGTTCCTGAGAATGCCTTGCTTAGCCATGATCTGTTTGAGGGGAACTTTGCGCGTACAGGACTAGTTAGCGATATCGAGTTATTTGACGATTTCCCTAGCAAGTATCACGTCTATGCGCGGCGGCAACATCGCTGGGTGCGAGGTGATTGGCAGCTTTTGCCATGGCTTTTTTCTAAGGTGCCGGTAAGAAGTGAAGGTGACAAATCTACCAGCCAAGTAACCGTGCTCAACGATCTGTCGCGTTGGAAAATCCTAGATAATCTCCGCCGCAGTCTAGTTGCGCCATCGCTCTTTTTATTATGCATCGCTGGGCTACTATATTTACCGGGTGAGCCCCTACATTGGTTGCTTTTCACTTTTCTCGTGATTGCTTTTCCTGTTTATACGAATCTAGCTCAAGGCCTAGTCATGCCGCCTCGAGGGTTATCGGTAGAGAGCCATGTCTTTGGAATTGGAAAGGGGATTTTTCGATCACTTAAGCAAGCTGGCTTTTCATTTTGCTTTCTTCCGTATCAAGCCTATTTAATGCTGCACGCCGCACTGATTACCCTGTGGCGTGTCTACATTTCGAAAAAACATTTATTGGAGTGGGAGACAGCTTATAGCGCTGAGAAGCGCATGAGTTCGAATGTCAAAAGTTTCCTGGCCGAAATGAAGTATGCTTTGCTAGTCACGGCGTTGACTGCAGGTTTAGGGGTTTACTTTCGTTTTATTGAAACAGCTCAAACGCTGCCGTTTCTTTTACTTTGGCTTAGTTCACCCTGGATTGCCGCACTAATTAGTAAACCAATCGAGGACAATAAACCTGAATTAGATCAGAAGGCCATCGAGTATTTAGGGCAACTTGCAGCCGATACTTGGCAGTATTTTCTGCAATATTTAACTCCCGAACATAATTATTTGATTCCGGACAATATTCAATTAGAGCCACAAATTGCAATTGCTAATCGCACCTCACCAACTAATATTAGTCTTTCACTGTTGACAGTGATTGCTGCGCGCGATCTGGAGCTCATTCCCGACGAGCAGGCCTTAGATCTGGTCGAGGCAATTTTTTCCAGTATCGACAAGCTCGAGAAACATAATGGCCACTTATTGAATTGGTATGCAACGACAACGCTTGAGTCATTGCATCCCAAATATATTTCAACTGTAGATAGCGGCAATTTTGTCGGACATTTACGCACACTGCATGTTGCACTTGGGCAAATTGCTGCAACTAATCCAGCAGCATTTCTTGAGCGCACTGCGAAGTTGCAGCAGCGCATCGAGTGTTTTGTTGATAATATTGACTTCACTTTCTTATTCGACCGCGAGCGAAATCTTTTTGTGATCGGCTATAACGTTGAATCGGCGCGCCGCGACCAAAGTTATTATGATTTACTTGCTTCAGAGGCACGGCTAGCAAGCTATATTGCAGTTGCCAGTGGGCAAGTTTCAGAGAAGCATTGGTTTGCCTTAGGGAGAGGACTCACCGAGACACCAGCAGGGAAAACATTACTCTCTTGGAGCGGCACGATGTTTGAATACTTAATGCCACTACTAGTGATGAAGTCATTTCCAGAGACCTTATTAACGGAAAGCTATCGAGTAGTTGTTGATGCACAGCGTGAGTATGCTTCGCGTTTTAATTTGCCTTGGGGTATTTCAGAATCAGCATATAGTGGAGTTGATTTTGAAAAAACCTACCAGTACCGCGCGTTTGGTGTTCCAGGCTTAGGTCTGAAGCGGGGATTAGAAAATGATTTAGTAATTTCTCCGTATTCAACAGTGCTAGCGCTACTGGTCAGTCCAAAGCATGCGCTTTCAAACCTGCGTGCCTTAGAACAAGCAGGTGCGCGCGGTAAATTTGGCTTTTATGAAGCGCTTGATTATACGCCAAGCCGCTTAGCCCCGCATGAAAAATCTCACGCCGTTAAGGCTCATTTTGCCCATCATCAGGGAATGAGTATGGTTGCATTGGCGAACCTACTTAAGGAAAATATTTTCCAGAAACGTTTCCATGCTGACCCGCGGATGCGTGCTTTCGATTTGCTGCTGCAGGAGCGTTTCCCGGAGCGGCTTCCAACGATTGGTTCTGCTGCAACAATCAAGTCTCCACTTGATGAGAAGCATGGAGATCTGGGCGAAACGGTAATCCAGACAGTTACAACTCCTCATAGCTATATCCCGCATACACATTTTCTCTCTAACGGACGCTATGCGCTGATGGTTGACAATGTCGGCAGTGGCTTTAGTTCTTTTGATAAGGAATTAATCTTGACTCGTTGGCGCGAGGACTTAGTTGAGAATCGCCAAGGTTTTTACATTTATATTCAAGATGTAGCAGCGGAAAAAACCTGGTCAGTTGGCTATCAACCAACCTGCGTTCAGTCTGAGCGCTATGAAGCGGTGTTTGGTCCAGACAAAGTTGAGATTAAGCGCGAGGACCAAGGCATTTATACACACACCGAAATTATTGTTTCCCCTGAGGATGATCTTGAAATCCGGAAAATCACTCTGGCTAATTTAGGGAAGACGACGAAAATTCTTGATGTAACAAGCTATGGCGAAGTTGTGTTGGCAACTGCCAAGGCAGATCTGTCACATCCGGCATTTTCTAAACTTTTTGTCGAATCTGAATACTTAGAAGACCACGACGCGCTACTATTTAAGCGTCGCAAGCGCTCCGAGCACGACCCTGAGCAATATCTCTTGCATCTGGTCACAATGAAACGCGTTTGGGCGCGCACTCAATATGAATCATCACGCAGTAGATTCATTGGCCGTGGCGGGTCACTGCGTAGGCCGCTGGCTTGCGAACCAGGAGAGCAATTAGCGGGAAATTCTGGAACTGTGCTCGACCCAATTTTTGCCTTACGTGTTCGGGTCGAGCTTCAGCCCGGCGAAACGGAATCCGTTTCTTTTATTTCTGCGTTTGGAAATTCCCGTGAAGATCTACTTGACATCGCTAATCGCTTCCGTGATGTCTTTCACGTTTCGCGTGCCTTTGAAATGGCTTGGAGTCAAAGTAGCGTTGAGCTGAGAAGTGAACGCTTCACGGCCAAGCAAACTCATACCTTTCAGAAACTTGCCAGTGCAGTTCTGTTTAACGTTCCAAAGTTGCGCGCCAACCAAGAAATACTCTTACGTAATCGTCTTGGGCAACCTGGTCTGTGGCGCTTTGGAATTTCCGGCGATTTGCCGATTGTGCTTGCGCGAATTACTGAAGAAAATCAGTTTGCACTGGTTCAAGAATTGTTACTTGCGCATTATTACTTGCGAAGTAAGGGTTGCATTTTTGAATTAATATTTTTCAATGAATACCCCGGTGGGTATTTGCAATTGCTGCAAGAACAAATCGAAATGCATGTGCGCTCGAGTCTTTCCGGACCACTGCTTGAGCGTAAGGGCGGAGTTTTTGTGCGAAATGTCTTACAGTTATCTGACGTCGAGCGTGACTTACTACTGAGCGTTTCGCGAGTTGTCTTAGTCGGTAGCCGAGGAAATTTATCACAGCAGTTGAAATTTGATGAGCTTGAGGAGCAAGATGCAAGATTATTAAATGCCCCAGCTCCAGCACGGGATCATACCGCCGCATTTAATTTCAGTTCAGACAGTGCTGGGGGAAGTGAATTTAGTTTTGAAGTCACGCCCCGTCTACTACCCCCGTTACCTTGGACCAATGTCATTGCCAACCAACACTTTGGCACGCTTGTGACTGAAGTCGGGGCTGGCTACACTTGGTCAGAGAATAGCCGCGAAAATCGACTTACCCCGTGGAGTAATGACCCGGTGATCGATCCAATCGCTGAAGTGATTTACTTGCGTCAGAAATCAGGCAAGGTTTTTTGCCCGACAGCTCGGCCACTACAAAGTTCGGCGAGTTACCAGGTTACTCACAGTTTTGGCAGGTCAAGCTACGCATCTAAGCACGGCGATCTGCAAACGAAACTCACGCAATTTGTGGCGCAAACGGCGGCAATTAAATATTTTGAATTGGAAATCGAAAATACAGCGAAAACAGCCGAAGAGCTTGTAGTCTATTTTTATGTTGACCCGCTGATCGGAGTTTTTCGTCAGGATAATTCGCGCTTTATCCGCACAGGCTTTAACCCGACTGCCCAGGTGCTACATGCAGAGAATCCCTACAATCAGGAATTTCAAGGCAGGATTATTTTTATTGGTTCAAGTGAGAAAGTGCTCAGTTACTCTAGTGATAAGACGGAGGTTATCGGTAAAAACCGTGATACCGCATCCCCACTAATGCTCCAGTCAGAGGAAAACTTAAGTGGCGCAATTGGATTGAGTCAAGATCCTTGTCTTTGTCTGCAAGTTAAAATCGCAATCAATGGAAACTCCAGTAAGCGTCTTTATTTCTATCTTGGTGAGACTCAATCAATCCAATTGCTTGAAGCTAGCCGCGATACGCAATTACCTGCTGAATCAATAGTAAACGAGTCGCAGGCGATAACCACGCATTGGAGTAATCTAGTAAGTGACATCGAGGTGCAAACACCAGACCCAGCTTTTGATTTGATCATGAATGGTTGGTTAAAATATCAGGTGCTAGCCAGCCGACTCTATGGGCGCACCGGCTACTATCAAAGTGGCGGGGCATTTGGGTTTCGAGACCAATTACAAGATGTGCTCTCGTTTTTAATTACTCACCCGGAAATTGTTCGAAACCAAATTCTTTTACATGCTAGCCGCCAATTTCCGGAAGGGGATGTGCAACATTGGTGGCATCCACCAAGCGGGCGTGGGGTGCGGACAAAAATTTCGGACGATTATCTGTGGCTACCTTATGTAGTTGCCAGATATCTAGAGGCCACAGGAGATCAGGATTTATTGCATGAAGAAGTTGGGTTTATTCATGCGCCGATTCTAAGCGATCATGAGCACGAGCAGTATTTAATGCCACAAACTATCGCCCAGAAAGCTTCAGTTTACTTACACTGCAAACTCGCACTCGAGCGAGGCTTTAAATTGCGAAGCATCCGCGGGCTTCCACTCATGGGTATTGGCGACTGGAATGATGGCATGAATGAAGTTGGAAAAGGCGGGCACGGAGAAAGTATTTGGCTTGGCTGGTTTTTAGCTGATACGGCCAAGCGTTTTGTGAATGTAGCTAAGGCCTTTGGTGATGATACTTTTGCACAATTTTTAGTGACGGGTTCACAAGATTTGCGTCATGCCATTGAAACGCATGCTTGGGACGGGAAGTGGTACAGACGCGCTTATTTTGATGACGGCACTCCGCTAGGCAGCACTGAAAACGATGAATGCCAAATTGACTCACTCAGTCAAAGCTGGGCTGTGATTTCTGAATTGGCAGATTCAGGGCGAGCAGAGCAAGCGCTCAATCAAGCGGTCGAGCGCTTGGTCGATCGCGAGCATCGTATTATTAAAGTCTTAGACCCTGCGTTTGATAACGGTAGACTACAACCAGGGTACATCAAGGGTTATCCGGCAGGGATTCGCGAGAACGGCGGACAATATACGCATGCCGCGTGTTGGCTCGTCATGGCGCGCGCCATGCAAGGTAAGGGCAACGAAGCGCACGAGCTTTTTTCAATGCTTAATCCAATCACGCATGCAACTAGCCACAAGCTGATTGGCTGTTATCAGACTGAACCCTATGTTTTATGCGGCGATGTTTATTCTGCTCCAGGACTAGAGGGACGTGGCGGATGGAGTTGGTATTCTGGTTCAGCAAGCTGGCTCTATCAAGTTGGTCTGGAGTGGATCGTTGGATTAAAAGTCAAAGCAGATGGTTTTACGCTTGACCCTGTGATTCCTGAAGATTGGGCACAGTTCTCTGTAAATTGGAAACGTCAGGGGCAAGTTTTTAAGATCAGTCTTGAAAATCCAAGTCGCAGAGAAAGAGGAGTTAAGGAAATCTCAATTAATGGAGAAAAAGTGCGCGGGGCTTTTGTTTCTTTTGCGGAGTGTCGAGGCGCTGAAGTTCAGATTAAGGTCTTGCTGGGGTGAATAGACAGCACTTACACCTAGATCAAACCTAGGCTTGAACTTAGTCTTCCCCTTTTCCTTAGCCTTTATTGGATTAAGAATAAGTTAAAGGTTGAGCCTAAGTTCAAGCCTAAGAGTGAGCGATTTTTATGGAACAAATGGAATTAATAAAAATCATTTCAATCCCACTAATCTCAGCGTTAATTGGTTGGGGTACGAATTATCTTGCGGTGAAGATGATTTTTCGACCACACCAACCGGTGCGGTTTTTGGGAATGACTTTCCATGGATTAGTCCCAAAACGTCAGGATGCCTTGGCGGCAAGCATCGGAGAAGTTGTTGCCAAAGAGCTAGTTTCACATGAGGATCTCAAAAGTGTTTTAAATTCTAAACGCGCGCATGACCAAATTTTACGCACTGTGATGCTACGTTTAGACCAATTTGCTGCCGAAAAAATTTCGAGTCTGCCGATGGTAGGAATGTTTCTGGGGTCAGGATTTTTGGAATCAATTAAGGCAGAGCTTGCCAAGCATATCGAGGAAGCAATTCCTGAAATGCTTGAAGAGTTAACGATTCATTTAGAAAATCACCTGGATTTTAAGACCATTGTTGAAGAAAAAATTAAAAAATTTGAGATCATTAAACTGGAGGACATTATTCAGCGGATTGCTGCTAAAGAGCTTAAGGCAATTGAGTATTGGGGCGGAGTTTTAGGCTTTTTAGTAGGACTGATTCAAGTTGCTGTGGTTGTGGCGTTTTAACTCGAAATATTATATAAACGCCGCCTATTTGTTCACTTATTATTGCTAGCCTGCGCGCATTAAACGAGTGGTCCAGACCGAGCAGCTAGGCAAAACCTTCAGTAAGTGAGTTCACATCATATTTTTGGGTAGTTTTTTTGTTTCCGCCTCAATTGATTTTCTTGGAAATCACTTGAGGTGCGAATACGATTTTAGGTTTTGTTCCTTAGGCAGTTAGTTCGCTCGGAACTTTTTAGCATTGATCTCAGCTCCTAAGAGTTTTGGAGTCAGAGTCAAGAAGTTTCGAGCGCAATCTGCGCAAAGGACGTAAAACTATGAATAGAATAATTGAAACACTTGCAGAAAAACTCTTTCAGCAACAAGGGCTTGAGAGGCTACGTGCGATCCTCAGAATTTCGTCAATTAGCCCAGATTTGAAGTTTCAGGAACGGTTGCTTAATGCCCATGCTGACTTAGTCGAATACTGCACGAAACTCGGGCTAAAAGTGCAAAGTTTTGATATGCAAAACAGTCAAGGCGAAGGTTCCTTCCCATTGATCGTTGCCTCCGATCGAAGCGCTGGCACGAACGCCAAAACTGTAGTGATCTATGGACACTATGATGTTCAGCCAACTGGCGATCCAAGTACCTGGCAGTCTCCTCCCTTCGAACCTGAAGTCCGGGTGGAAGATGGCATCGAATACATTTTCGGCCGCGGCACTACGGACAACAAGGGGCAATTCTGGTCACATCTTGAGGCGCTTCGGGCGTTTCGTGAATCTGGCGATCCACTTCCTGTTAACTTGGTTTTCATTCTTGAAGGCCAAGAAGAAATCGGAAGCCCAGGACTAATCGCCTGGCTTGAAGATCAAGCTAACCGTGATCTTGTCCACGGTGACGTGGTTGTCATTTCCGATACGTCAATGGCAGGGGTCGATCTGCCGGCGATTGATGTCGGACTTCGAGGACATGTTGCGGTGAAGGTAACGGTGCACGGTCCGGAGAACGGCGTTCATAGCGGTTCGTTTGGCGGCGCTGTAACGGATCCGGCTGTGTGGCTGGGAAGCCAAATCGGATTATTTGCGGATTCCGATTGCTTTGTTCGACTGGTTCAGGAGCAAGTTCCTGACTGGCTACTTAACTTAGCCAAGACGTGTGGCTTAGATGAAGCAGCGCTTTGCCTCAGGGCAAAAGTTTCAGCGTTGGATAAGCGTGGAGAGACTCTTAAAAATGCACTTTGGCTAAAGCCCAGCTTTTCGGTTACCGGGCTTCACAGCGGTCATGACCAAACGGCATCATTGAATGCGATTCCCCCTTGGGCATTTGCTCGACTCTCTGTCCGGCTTGGTTGGGGGATGGATCCGCAGGAGACCTTAAAGTTCATCGTAGAGAAATTAAGGGATGAATGCCCTCCAAGTCTTAAACTCGAAATTGAGGAGGAGAGGTGTTTTCCGGCGTTCTACATGAATCCAACTGATCCTGCGTTCCAGCTGATGAATCAGGCCATGCAGGCTACATTTGGAAATCCGGTTGAGTTCAAACTAAACGGCGCAAGTATCCCGGCGGCAGAGCTTTTCAGCCGACATCTGGGAGTGCCTGTGATTCTTGCCGGTCTTGGCTATCCTGGCGGAAGGTTGCATGAGCCAAATGAACGGCATCCACTCAGCCAAATCTGGAAAGGTGCCGAGATGGCTGTCCGCTTCTGGTTTGCGCTAGCTGCTTAAGCTCGGTAGTTCAAGAGCGACGCGTGGTTGTAAAAAAGGTTCTGTCCGAGAGTTTTTTGCCAAATATATTTTGTGCAAGAACTTTTGGTTAGCTCGTATTTGCAACCTCGCTTTTTATATTAAATTTTTAACATTAGTTTTTAGTTAGCGATCTGGCAGCTGGTTTTGACTATGTGGTATCAAACGATTGCTTCTAGGAAGGGAATTTTATCTTGATGGATCAAACACTACTGCAACAAGCACTACTACATCTGCAAAGTGCGGTAAATTCACTGGGCGAGGTTTTAGAGTTAAGTGCCAGTGTAGCAGCACAGTCCGGGCAATTCTGTCCAATCGGTCAAATCCGCATCGAAGCAGTTCGTATTCGCTCTACTCTAGCGCGACTTGAACGCCCGTTAAGTAGTTATCATCTCTGGGTGCAGCTTGATGCGATTGCCACGGAGTTATTACTCCACATTGAAAACTCTACAGAACCTCAACGGCAGCTTTTAATCAATGCGCATCGTGCGGTGGTTGCAGCCAATGGCAAGTTACTGGCTAATCAAGAATATTCACAAACCATTTAATTTATTCTCTTTAATTCCAAAGTTAGTTTTTGGTTAGCGCTCTATCTAGAGCAGTGCAGTTCCATTATACTGTGCACGAAATTTATTTGGGTAGAATTGTTATTGTTTCTCACTACGTGTTTTTAGTTTGAACACGAGTGAGAAGGGTAGTTCAAGGTTTTTTTGACCTTCTATTTCTTATTCCCGTGGGAATTCTCAAGTTATTTAATTTGAGAATTCCCACGGGGAAGAAGGAAGATCATTATGGATAAGTCACTTATCAAGCAAACAGGGATGTGTCTTGGCAAAGCTTTGAATCATCTCGCTGACATCATCAGCTTTACCTCAAGTATCGGGGAAAAAAAACCGTCTGCCATTCTGAGGTTCCAGACTGCCTTGCAAGAAGTTCAACATGAACTGCAAGGCAGGGACTCGCTCGACGAAGCTGCAGCGAAAGAATACTGGGAGAAGCTTGACGCGATCGCAAGAGAAATGATGCGCCAAATCATCGCTCTCGGTCAGGGCCGGAATTCGAACTTGCATCGGTCATACGATCAAGTTCAGCAAGCAATGGCTAAACTTTCGTGCTTAAGTTTGACCGCTAGATAAATTCCTCGGGTGTTGGCGGTAGAGATGCCTCCAACACCCGAATTTTTTCTCATTCGCATTGAAGGATAAATAAAACTACCCTCTTACTTTAAGATCTTCAGGAAGCGATCCGCCAAATTGCATCTAAGCGACATGCGGGTTCTGTCGTTGCGAGGAACAAAGTCAGCTATTTGACTCGCTCACAGCAAGCTCGCAATGACACGAGATGCAAAGAGATTGCCACAAATACTGTCGATTATTGGAGAGTTTTAGTTGTCTCAGCGAAGATAGAAAATGGGCAGCTGGTAATCTTATTAACCTTCTTGGAGTGTAAATCCAATTAGTAAAACCCCAGCCGCCAAAATGCACCAAGAAAAGATACGGCAATCATTGTTGACCCCACCCATTCTTGATGTGTTTCACTGGTTTCCAGAGAACTAGTCCAAGTTTCCAGAGTAACTCCCAAGCTTCGGTCCACCCGCGTTTAGGTTTGTCTTTGCCTAAGATCAGTCGCTCCGTATTCTTAAACACGGCAGCATGAAGCCAATTGCGGCCATTTTGCAACCTGTTCGCTTCGAACTCCCTAAGCTTGTCGTAGAAGCGGTTTTTGCCCCAATAGCCCCAGCGCCGAATTGGTCTGTTCACCCGGATAAAGACCGCCCGATTGATGCTCTCAATCGTGTCCTCTTGTCCACTCGGACAGAGAAGTAGCACGATCAAGTTCATAAATGGGCCATACTTGCCAGGCCCCCAACGCAAGCCCTCGGCAACTGGAAAGAGCACTAAGATGGGCTTTTCCAGCCCAGGCACAATCGCAACGGGCATGGCGACATTCTCTTCGGTTGCAGAGGGGGTATCTTCCTCGGATTTCTCAATTGCCACCAAAAAGTCTTCCTTTGAGAACTTAACTCCCTTAGGAAGAACGTTCTCGCTGACAATCTTCCACATTTGCTCCAAGCCGCTCTTCCACGAAGAAGTTTGCGGCAGGAAAAATGCTTGATAGTGGACAGGTCCACGGTCGAGGTCGGCTGGTTCGATGTCGAGAGTCTGCTCGAGCACAGTTCCGGAGATCATCGAAGTTACGAGCACCGAAATCACGACGGCAACAAAGACCTCTTGAGAGAAGATCCCAATGCCGAGAGCAATCTCAGCTACAAGTAAGCGCGTTACGCCACCTGGTAGGAAGCCTGCCGTAAAGTTCTGTTGCTCACGCTTAGTTGCCTTAACAACCCAAGCACTGAGCCAAGTGCCTGCACCCTTGGAAGCAACTGACAACGTCACGAGGAACAGGCAGAGCGAGAAGTTGAAGTGGTTCAAGAAGTCAGTGCGGATACCTAAGGTCATGAAAAAGACGCTCAGCCCCACATGCTTCCACCAACGAAACATCCCGTTCTTTGTAGACTCAGTCAGATTCTTTGATTTGGAGAAGAGAAATCCCGCGACAAAGAAACCGAAAAGAATACTTAGACCGATGGCATAAGCGACCCAAGCCCAGAGAAAGGCTCCGCTAAGTGTGACGATCAACCGCACATTCCTGCGGCGTAAGTGATTGCGCGAAATCTCATAGATATCGTCAATCGCATAGCCAAAAAGGTGCGAGAGACCAAGCAAGCACAGCGTAAGCACGATCAATGCCCAGAATGGTTTCTGAGTAGTCGTAGAAAACGCGCCGAAGAAGACCGACAGCGCAATCCAACTCACGATCTCATTTAGCCCGTAGGCAAGCAGCAGGTTGCTCCCAAACCGACTCTTGAAGATTCCAAGATCGATGAGGATTCTACTCATCACGACCATAGCACTGATCGCCATGGTAATTGAGATAAAGACAGACAACCCGATCCCGGACTTCGTCTCAACTGGGTTGAGTGCAAAGTATACCCAGGAAAGTCCAAAGGCGATTGCTCCGGTGAAGACCGCCCCGAGAACTCCGGTTGCCAAAGGAATTTTGAACTTGTGCCGGTCTTCCCAGCTTGGGATGCGGAGCTCAAGCCCAGCTTCGAATAGCAAGAAGCAGATCGCGATCTTGCCAATCGAACTTAAGACCAAAGCGTTTCCCTCGGGAAATAACCGGGCGTATTCGTCGGGCCTTAAATTGCCAAGCACAGTTTTGCCGATCAAAATGCTTGCAACTAATTCACCGACAAGCGGAGGCAATTTCCGACGAGTTGCTAATTCTCCGAAAATTGTAGCAAGTCCGACGATAATCGCGAGCTGCAAGAAGAAATGAGCAAGTTGGTCTTCCGACCACTTGCTCAGTGACGAGCCGCTGTCAGCGGCGAAAACTGTGGTGACGAGGCCCAAGAGCATCATCACCACGAAAGGTAGTTTTGGTTTCATGATGATTTTTTCTTGAGGCCCTCATGGCCCTTACGACATTTTGGATTTGAAAGCAGTTTGATTTCCTTAAAACCTGATTGATTACCAGGCTGCTCCCAAAGTGATTTTCCCTGGCAGAGATTTTGAAGAACCTCTTAGGAAGCAGTCGATTGATGCCTCTACCCAAAGATAAATTGTGAACAAAGGGTGAGATTTATACACTACCTAACTGGAGAAATAAAGTTATCGCAAGAATGATCAATTATTTTAGGTAGTTATAAATTGAAGTCGACAGAATAAGTGTTCTATTGGCGTTTTTTGGAAGCATTTCTTTGCAAGACCAGATTAGTGACAGCAAGAGGTTGTTTGTTGCGGTTAGGAAGAGGGGTTTTTATGAATTTAATTCCAAAATCAATTTTAAGTTTTTTTGCCATTGTCTGTTTCGTTAATTCGGCAGTTGCTGAATCGGAAAAGCGTATCAGTTTCTCACATTTAACATTCGATCGCGGGACTCCTGTAGCGGCAAACACATATACAACTGTTGCTAACACTACCAAGCCAGGCGCTAAAGAATTGTCAACTGCGCGAGCTTCGCTTGGAACAGCAGCAATCAAAGACACCGCAAAAAAAATTAACCTGGATTGTGCGCTTACAGTTGCTAGTGAGGCAGGCTTTGTTAATCAGAAGTTTAAACCTGGCGATAAAATTTCTAGCTCTACAGTAAATATCTTTGTTGAAGATTTGCAAGGGGGATGCTCGACTAAATAGTTGAGAGTAAGGGATCTATGAACTTTGGTGCATTATTAGTTTTAGCATTAGTTTCGGTTGGATGTGATTTTTTGCCGGTGATTTTTTCGAAGGCGATTAATGACTCACGCACTCCTGATTTTATTAGTAAGATGCTAGCAATGATTGCACCCTATCCTTGGCAACTTGCAATCTTCACACTAGTCTTTACGCTTTGTGTTTTCTCAACAGATCGCGCACGTAAAAGCTTTGACCTCGATGCCGCAATTAAAGTTGCGCTCGGGACAACTCTTTTCAGCTGGGGTTTTGCGGTGATCATGGGATTTGTTTTAACCTTGATGCCGGTTCCGGGAATTGTTCTACAGCTTTTAGGTATTACTGTTACATTGGGATTTTTCTGTCTAATTCTCGACGAACAACTGCTATTAGATCTCGGTGGTGTGCAAATTCTATTTGTAATTATTGCTGCGATTAGTTCACTTATTCCAGACTATTTAGGCACCGAATTTGGGGCTTTACGCGGGTACTTTTATTCGGCAGCGGGAATTGCTTTGAGTTTAATCCTTTGTTTTGGAGAAACGCACGTAAAAGTTGAGACCTTGGATGGACGTCCTCGGGTACATCGTGCCCCGGTTAGAGCTTACTCATCATAAATAAATTTCTTTTTAAGTCCTACCATCGAGGCTATAACAGCCTTGTATGGTGCCTGGATTTAAAAAATTTCTTCAACACGAATCTGCAAGTGGCATAATTCTACTAGTAACTAGCGTATGCGCTTTTTTGGCTGCTAATTCTCCCGTTGCGGAGCACTACTACGGGTTCTTGCACACTAAAATTGGTCGACTAGGAAAACACGAGTGGGACATTCATTTCTTGATCAACGACCTACTGATGGTAGTTTTCTTTTTTCTTGTTGGCCTTGAAATTAAACGCGAATTTTTAGTTGGCGAGCTTTCGACGCGTAAACAGGCATTATTACCAGTGATTGCCGCCGCAGGGGGAATGATCCTACCGGCCTTAATTTATCTAGCAATTAGTTCTGACCCTCTGGCTACGCGCGGTTGGGGGGTGGCGGTGGCGACAGATATTGCATTTTCGTTAGGTATATACTCGCTGCTCGGCAATCGCGTTCCTGCAACACTTAAGATTTTTCTTGCAGCATTTGCGATTGCAGATGATCTCGGTGCTGTCATCGTGATTGCACTTTTTTATACAACGAGCCTAGATTTTAATGCAGGCGTCACAGCCTTGCTAGGGCTAGTGATTTTGTTTGGCTGTAACCGTGTAGGGCTTAAAAGCTGGGCGATCTACTTATTAATGAGCGTAGTGGTATGGTGGTTTACGCTTCAGTCCGGAGTGCATGCAACTGTCGCAGGTGTTTTATGCGCAGCGATGATCCCGCTTGCTGATATCCATAAATATGAACATGCGCTTAGTAAGCTCGTTTCTTTTTGGATTATGCCAGTTTTTGCATTTGCGAATGCTGGAGTGACGTTGGGGAGCGGGATCTCAGTCATTCCTCCAGCAGAAACTTCGCTTGCAGTGCTGCTTGGACTTTTCTTTGGCAAGCAAATTGGAATTTTTTCTGCAGTGCTTGGTGCGCTTAAATTAGGTCTAGTCGAACTACCGCGTGGAGCAAATAAAATTCATATCTATGGCGTTGCTTGCTTGGGTGGTGTTGGATTTACGATGTCACTTTTCGTAGCAAGCCTTGCCTTTAATGACCAGTTACATATGGACCAAGCTAAGCTTGGAATTTTGTTAGGATCATTCTTGTCTGGAATCTGGGGTTATTTAGTTTTAAGATTTTTCTCGAACAAGTAAGACAAGTTGCAGTAGTTTGAAAAAACATTTCGTGATACGCTTTTTGGTTGAACCTTAAAGCGCATCACGAAAACTTAGATGCTCACTCTGCCTAACTGGCGAGACCTAGCTCAAGGTAGAGCTTGGTTTCGGTCTTGGCGAGGTCCTCCATAATCCTGTTCTCAGGCACTCCCTTAAACCCAAACTCCCGATAGAGCTTGACTGCACGCGTATTCTTAGCCTGGACTTCTAGGCTCAAGCGGACGTAACCTTGCAGCTTGGCCCAATTACGTGCAGCTTCTAGCAAGGCTTTGGCATGGCCCTGCTGACGATTCTCTTCGCGCACGTACATGTCATGCACGTTGAGAACCAGTCGAAGCGTGTATGACGAGATCGAGTTCAGGCAGATCATGATGCCGACGCACGCGTCTCCCTGGTAAGCGAGGAAGACGTGGCCGCCGTTTTCAAGCAGAAGTGGTATCAGCTGCTTTGTGGTGTTTGCGGCGTGTTCGTCAGAAACATCTGTGCCGTAGTTCAAGCGAGCTCTTCCTCCTCGCTGCAACTCCAGGGTCATAGTGATGACGAGTTCTTGAATATCGGGATTGGATAAGTTAGCTTTAGAGACGTTACTGCTGAGACTTGATGGCATCTACTTCCTCCTGCAAAACTAAGCCTAAAGAGACTTTGCTTTAGAGGAGGAAATCAGCTGCAATCGAAAAAAACCTTGATCAACTACTGCAATCGACTCAATGATTGGACTAAATCGACTGCATTGTATTGCTTACTGCCCGAGGAAAAAATTGTGAAGTAAAACTTGTAGCACGAATCGAAAATGCTTTAAAGTATGGTTGAAGCTTTATGTATATCGTTGAAAATGCACGAATATTTACTGGCGAAAAATTTGTTGATCAAGTGATCGCCATTAGCAATGGCAAAGTCAGTTTTATTCTTCCTAGCGATCTGACGAATTATAAGGTCATCGAAGGGAAGGGGAAAATTTTAGCGCCTGGATTTATTGATGTTCATACGCATACTGATGGTTGGTTGCTTAAAAATCCGGCGTTTAACTTAAAAACTCAGCAGGGATATACAACAGAAGTTTTAATGGCTGATGGAATTTCCTATGCGCCAGTCAACGGGCAAACCTGGAAAGAGTGGATTTATTATCTTAAATCTCTAAATGGTTTAGATTCTGATAATTATACTGGTTGGGAATCGGTTGCCGATTACATGCGGCTACTTGATCGAAAAACTTGCATGAATACTGCTGCGCATGTTCCGTATGCTAATGTGCGAACAATTTGTCACGGTTGGAGTCCTGACAAGCCGGGGTTTGAAGCAACAAAAAACATGCAAGCTTTAATCCAGGAGGGCTTAAGTCATGGTGCCGTTGGACTTTCAACGGGACTAGAATACGTTGCCGAATGTTTTTCCAGCACTGAAGAAATTATCAATGCATGTCGAGCGTTTTCGGGAACAAAGTATTTATATGTGACTCATATTCGCTATCCCCTAGGATTAGTCGAAGGCTTAATGGAAGCTGTGGAAATTGGTAGAGCTGCGAATGTTCCAGTCCATATTTCACATCTTAAATGCACTGACCCAGGGTTGACTGAAAAAGTTTTAAATTATATCGATCGTGTGGCGGTGCATGAAGTAGATTTTAGCTTTGATGTTTATCCCTACGCGGCAAGTTCAACGATGCTGCACTACCTGTTGCCATATGAAATTTGGTCAGCTGGTCCACTGGCGGCAAAAAGCAAGTTATTGGATCCCGCAATCCAGGAGAAATTTTCCTTGCTTTTAGCTCGGGAAAACTTAGATGCCGCATATATTGCTTGGGGGGCAAGCTCCAATACGGCACTTAGTGGCATAAATCTCAGTGAATATATTCGGCATGCGAATCAACCTGCGGCATTAGCGTTGTCTGAATTATTAATCGAAGAAAATTTTTCTGTACTTCTTGTATTTAGAAAGGGCAATGATGATTTAGTTGCACCTTTTGTCGCGCATAAAACTAGCATGATTGGCAGTGATGGGATTTATTTCCCTGGTGCAAACGTTCATCCGCGCATGTACGGCAGTTCAGCAAAAATTCTCGGAGATTATCGGCGAAGGCTCAAGGTCTTAGATTTGGAAACGGCGCTTAAAAAACTTAGCACATATCCGGCAAGGCGTTTTGGGTTAAAAGGGCGAGGGGTGATTGAAGAGGGCTCAGCTGCAGATTTAGTTTTGTTTGACCCTGTAGCAATTCAAGACCATGCAAGCTATGACGACTCCTGTAGGCTTCCTTCAGGGATTGAGTGGGTGTTTGTAAATGGAGTTCCGGTTGTCATGGCAGGTGAGGCCTTAAGTAGTCTAGAACAAAAAACGGCTGGGTGTTTTATTCAAGCTCAGCACTAGATTTGGATCTTAATCCTAATTCAATCAGCATTGAATTAGGGCAGAGGCAGGATACCACCGATGCCATCCTGTCTGCTAAGTTCTTGCTAATCCGATAGTCTAGACTTCAGCTACTTGAACGACCGATGTAAAATTAATTGATTAGCAATGAGGCTGACACAATGCACATAGAGCGCGATATTTCTGGTATGAATTATTCAGAAATATCGCGCCTTCTGTAAGTGACAGATCGAACCGAAAAAAGACAGTTATTAATTAAGTGAGCTTGAACCGATACCCCACACCCGGTTCAGTTATGATGTATGATGGCTGAGAAGGCGAATCTTCTACCTTTTGCCTCAACTGTTTCATAAATACTCTTAGGTACTGTACGTCCGTACCAAAACCAGGCCCCCATACATCCTTAAGAAGTTGTTTGTGCAGTATCACTCGATTTGCGTTCTTAGCTAATAATGCAAAAAGTTTAAATTCGGTTGGTGTAAGGTGAAGCTCAGTTCCATTTTTTTTTAGTATGTGCGCCGCAACATCGAGGTGAAAAGGACCCACTGTTAATTCGTTGCTTTCTAAACCCTTCTGTCTTGAAAAACGGAGGAGTGCTCTCACTCTGGCAAGCAGTTCTGCAACGGAAAATGGCTTGCTCACAAAATCATTAGCTCCGTCATCTAAGGCTTTCACCTTACTTTCCTCATCAGTTCGCGCTGATAAAATAAGTATGGGTAGACTGTCACTCCATCCTCGAATGGAACTAATCACTTCAAAACCTACTTTATTAGGTAGACCTAAGTCCAATATCACCAAATCGGGCTGATGTGACGCGGCAGCTTGTATCCCCTCCTTCCCATCAAATGCACTTATAATTTGATACTCATCAGCAGAAACAGCGGCTTTAATAAGCTTATGTATCGACTCTTCGTCCTCTACAATAAGAATTTTAATTTTTGGCTGCATGAGCAAGACTCAAGAAAATTTTCGCGGTAGCGCCTCCATAATCATTCGATTCTAGCACGAATTTTCCTCCATGGAGCTTGGCTATCATTTTACATATAGAGACTCCTAGCCCTGCACCTACATTCT
This sequence comes from bacterium, assembly GCA_016786595.1. Classification (NCBI taxonomy): domain Bacteria; species bacterium. The sequence goes on from JAEUWB010000003.1 coordinate 62,519, forward strand.
TCTCAGTATCTAACCTCACAGAATGCGGAGAAGCTGTGTGCGCAAGGCCGGGACCGTCATCGGCAATATTAATAATAACATTCTGAGCATCAAAGGAAATTGAGATATGTAATAGAGAGGCAAATTTTGCATGAATAATGGAATTTTCAATCACGTTAGAAATCAACTGATCAAGAAGCACTGCATCAACGCGCATAAGCGGGAGATTCTCAGGATACTCTATTCGAATGGTACGTTTCGAAAGTTCATTTCGGTATTTTTCTAGAGCTTGGCCAATGAGTTCCTCCAAAGATTCCCACTCCAAATTTAATTGCGGGGCCCCTTGTTCAAGTTTAGCAAACGATAATGCATTACCAACAAGTTTTGAAAGCCTTTTACTATGATCCCGAATGAGAGAAGCAAATTCTTGTACCTCTTTGAGATCGGTAGCAATGCCAATTTGCTCAGCGGCAGCCTCAATTACAGTTAATGGAGTTCTAAAATCATGAGAAACGGAGCTTAAGACAAGTGTTCGCATTGATGCAGTTTCTATTCTAACTTGAGACTCACGTGCGCTTGCTTCAAGAATTAAACGCTCTAGGCAAAGCGCTGTTTGTTGCAGAATTAGTTCGATAGTTGGAATGATTTCCGGATCAATATGGTCGGTTTCTGATTGGACAGCACAGACTCCAAATAGCTCTCGCTCAGTTTGGATGGGTAAATATAATCCTCCGGCACCAGGTAAAATATCAGTCGTAACACCTGCGGCTACTTTTTTGTCCATTACAATTTTTGCAACCGCAAACTCTTCCGACTCGATCTCAAATAAACTTTTTGACTCTATACCTGTCTTCAGATTTCGGTCTTGAACGATAAGCAATCCGCAATCCAGTTTTCCAAGCTTTAGTATTGACTGTTGTGCTGCAACTAATATTTCATCTTGTGTCGTTGCTTCGCTCAGCTTTCTTCCGACCTCATACAAAGCAAGGGTTCGTTGTTCTCTACTTTCGACGATTTGATTCTGTGATCTAATTCGTGCAACTAAACCACTTAGTGAAAGGCTGACAGAGACCATGGCAAGAAGCGTAATAACATACTCCGGATTATGAACAGTGAGAGAATATTTAGGATCAATGAAAAAGAAGTTTAAGCATAAGCTTGAAGCAATAGCAGCTGCAACGGATTCAGTCCGTCCGGATCGTCTTGCAATCAAAACTGCCCCTAGAATATAGATCATTGAAATAGTGGCGATCTCAACGTAACGCTCAAGCAATGCTCCTAAGAGAGTGCACAGAACAACAACTACCAATGCATACAGAGTTGTGAAAATGCGGGGTCTTTTATCTTTTGGGAAAAGCGGTCGTGGAGTGGCATCTTCCTCGTCTCCAGTGACTAAAAGCACATCTATGTTGCCGCTTCTTCGCACGAGATCATCGGCAAGAGAATTGAAGAGGATATCTCTTATTCTATTTTTTATAGGCTTCCCAACAACAACCAGTGAAGCATTCAAAGCGACGGCGACTTTTAAAATTTCCGAGACAATGTCTGTGCCAAATCTCCTTTCAATAAAAAATCCCATTTTCTGAGCAGTAATAAGTGCATCTTCTATCAATAACTGATCTTGTTCAGACAACTTACCTAAGTGTGGGGTCTGCACATATACGACTGCCACAGAGCTTTTCCTAGCTGCAGCAATACTAGATGCTTTTCGAATTAGTCTCTTTGCAAACCGATTAGGGCCAACCGCCAAAACCATCCTGTCGGATGTAGCCCAAGAATCCTTAACTGCGAGGGACTCTCTAAACTTAATTACATCTCGATCGATTTTTTCTGCTGCCTTTCTCAGTAAAATCTCTCGAAGTGCTAAAAGACTACCCTCTTTGAAAAAATTTCTTAAAGCTGTTTCTGCTTTATCACCTTTATAGATTTTTCCTGATTTGAGCCGTTCGATTAATTCTTCGGGAGGTATGTCTACAACTTCAATAGAATCCGCTTCTCGTAGCACCGAATCAGGAACGGTTTCATGTACTGTAATTCCTGAAAGAGATGAGACAAGTTCTGAGACACTCTCCAAATGCTGAATATTTAGCGTCGAATAGACATTGATTCCTGCATCGAGAAGAGCCTGAATATCTAACCATCTTTTATTATGAAGACACCCTGGAGCATTGCTATGTGCTAACTCATCAACAAGAATCGTATGAGGATCTCGTTTTAATGCGGCTTCTAGATCAAACTCCCGAAGCGTTATCCCTTCATAGGTAATCTCCTTACTTGGAACTACCTCAAAAGGTTTAATAAGGCTTTCCGTCTCTTCACGGCCATGCGGCTCAATGTAGCCAGCAACGATATCGACCCTGGATTTTAGATCCTCTTGAGCGTCCTTCAGCATTGCATAAGTCTTACCAACCCCGGCAGACATTCCGAGGTAAATCTTTAACCTTCCTCGCCTAGAACTTTTCTTCATCAAAGAAACTTAGTGAAATTACAAATATAGTATCATTGTTTACCTCATCTTGGTCGTCCAAGAAAATTTTATTTGGAGAAAATAAATGTTTTATTTCGCCGCGTAAAAATAATCCTGATCCTAAGCTGGCATCAAGCCCAACAGATGCACCATAGGCTTTGAAATCACTATTTGTAATAGAGCTTACAATTACACCATCAGGATCCTGGTAAGACTCAAAACGAGCATTGATGGAGAATGTATTATCAAGCGCTTGGCGCCCCATTAAAGAATAGCCCCAGAAGGTGCCCGATACGGGACTTGATTTTGATTGATAACCCAGATCTGTAGATCCAATTAATGATAAGCCCGAATCGAAGTTTTTGCTGACTATGAGATTATGAAAAAGCCTATTACCATCATTTTCCTCCCCTAAGAATGTATTAGAGGTAATCGTCAGTCCGTTTTTAGTATACGCAAGTTGTGTTCCCAATGCTAAATGTTTTGCTTCGGTAGTATTTTGCCAACCATTTAAGCCTAGCAATTGACCCGACCAGTTAGCATCAAATGTGTGAGATAACCTAATTCCAGTTTCGTAGTAGGGAGAAAACTCAGCAATAAAAGATCTCGTATAATTTAGATTATCCTTGCTTAACCAACTTTCTGCTCCGATATGAGCCAGAAAGGTACCGAGATCTACCGTAGTGCTATCATCTAGATAGGCTCCAAGATAGCTTTCCTGTATGAATTTAAAATCATCCTCAGGTTCTGCAATATAATTAATATCGACCGAATCCCCGTATTGGCCGACAAGTTTGCCGCGAATGACTTTATTATCGTACGTTAAACCCGCTGAAGCCAAATTCAGATGATAATCTTGATCTTGACTCGATTGAGTAAAATACGGCCGCTCCTCGTTTGAGAGGTTATTTTTCGCATACGCTGAATATGTGTCTACAAATATTGACAATGTTAAGGAACTATCACAGAACGCTACCTCAGGAATAAATGTTATCAAAGCTGCCAGTAATAAACGTTTCATAATCTATCCAATTCCATATTGAGTAAAAGTACATTGACGCGCGGCTCCCCTAAAAAACCAAGCACTCGATTTTTTGCAAGACTCGTTATGAGCATAAGGATTTTTTCTTCAGAAATGCCTCGCTCTGTTGCGATTCTTTTTACCTGATATTTTGCAGCTGCTATGCTTATTTCAGGATCTAATCCGCTTCCTGAAGCAGTAACTAGATCCACTGGAACTGCTCCATGACTCCAGAGCTGTGCCCTATCTTTTAGCTGCTGTTGAAATGCTGGGTTACTAAGCGCTAAGTTCGAACCACTTGAGCTCTCTGGATTATAGGGCCAAGACGAGATAGCGGAGGGTCGAGAGGAGAAATATTTACTTTCTTTAAATTCTTGGCCGATAAACTCTGAGCCAACTAGCTTTGCTCCACTCGCTATCGGAGATCCAATAGTATTTTCATAGAATAAAAGCTGCCCTATGACTGTCACAATCGCCGGATAAATAGCCCCTAAAAGAACCGTATACGAAAGAAACTGAATGATTGATGTTTTTATAGCCTTCATATACATCCCTATTTAAACAAGACCGATTGCCACGATACAAAGATCAACCAGTTTTATTCCTATAAATGGAACGATCAATCCCCCTACGCCGTATATTAGAATATGTCGTCGAAGAACTTCTGCAGCTCCTACTGGTCTATACACAACTCCTTTCATCGCAAGAGGAATAAGGAAAATGATAATAAGCGCATTGAAAATGATTGCTGACAGCGTTGCGCTCTCAGGAGAAGCCAATCCCATGACATTAAGAATTTGAAGCTGAGGATAAATCCCCGCAAATGCAGCAGGAATAATGGCAAAATACTTCGCGACATCATTGGAGATACTAAAAGTAGTAAGTGCACCTCTTGTCATAAGGAGTTGCTTACCAGTTTCGACTACTTCAATAAGTTTTGTCGGATTCGAATCAAGATCAACCATGTTCGCAGCTTCTTTTGCTGCTTGGGTGCCTGAGTTCATCGCCACTGCCACATCAGCTTGAGCAAGTGCGGGCGCATCGTTTGTACCGTCTCCTGTCATTGCTACCAAGCGACCGCCATTTTGATATTTTTTTATCAGGTTTAATTTTGCTTCGGGCGTAGCCTCGGCAAGAAAATCATCTACTCCAGCTTCAGCAGCGATTGAAGCTGCTGTCAGTGGGTTATCCCCAGTGATCATTACAGTTTTTATGCCCATAGATCTAAGCTCACTAAATCGCGCTTTAATGCCGGGTTTTACGATGTCTTTTAGCTCTATAACTCCAACAACATCTTCATTTAAAGCAACGACAAGTGGGGTTCCGCCCTTTTTAGCTATTGAATCCACAATCTCTTGAACAGCTGAAGAAATCCCGCCTACTAGGCGCTTAATCGCATCAGCAGCGCCTTTTCTGTATCGATTTCCCTCCGTATCAAAACCGCTCATCCTTGTTTCAGCAGTAAATGGAATAATAGTCCCAGCTTTGGGATCAATTTTAGTTGCATTTACTGCATATGAATCGCTTGCAAGCTTTACAATACTTCTACCTTCAGGAGTTTCGTCTGAAAGCGACGAAGTTAGTGCGGCATGCGCAACTTCCTTCACCATTTTTCCTTCGGCAGGATAAAATGCGACAGCTTGTCTGTTACCCAAAGTAATAGTTCCTGTTTTATCTAGGAGCAAAACATCGATGTCACCTGCGGCTTCGACCGCTCTTCCTGAAAGGGCGATAACATTTTTTCTAACAAGTCGTTCCATACCTGCTATTCCGATTGCAGATAATAAACCGCCGATGGTGGTTGGAATAAGACACACTAAAAGAGCAACTAAGATCGTGACTGATACGGGAGAATTATTACCACCTACTTCTATGGCAAAATCAGAAAATCCTTTTAATGTGACGCATACAAACAAAAATATTATTGTCATCGCGGCGAGCAAAATGCTCAATGCTAGCTCATTAGGAGTTTTTTGACGTTTTGCGCCCTCAACCATCGATATCATCTGATCGAGAAATGTTTCCCCTGGATTTCTGGTAATCCTAATAATGAGCTTATCCGAAAGAACCACTGTCCCTGCGGTAACAGAGCTTCTATCTCCACCAGCTTCTCTGACTACCGGCGCACTCTCTCCTGTAATAGCACTTTCATCCACTGTTGCTGCGCCAAGCACCACCTCACCGTCTCCCGGGATAGTATCGTTTGTCCAAACGATAACGAGGTCATCTTTTCTCAAATCTGCTGCTGGAATGATATTAAAACTATCCGAGAATGAGATCGAGTGAATTTTCCTTGCTTCTACATCTTTTCGAGACTTTTTAAGAGAATCTGCCTGAGCTTTTCCTCTACCCTCAGCAATGCTTTCTGCGAAATTTGCAAAAAAAACAGTTAGCCATAACCAGCCAGAAATTTGCACGTTGAAGGCTCTTGATGAGCTTCCATTGTCACCAAGAATACATGCCAAGGTAGTATACACTGCGCCTATGAGGACACAGAACATAACTGGATTTTTTAGTTGCACGCGTGGATCTAGTTTTTTAAATGATCCGATTAAGGCGGCAGAGACTATCTTGTTTGACAATAGTGAAGCCATAAGTTTTTTCTCACAAAAGATGTTCAATTACTGGACCCAACACAAGAGCCGGCACAAAGGTGAGCGCTCCAACGATCAAGATCACTCCAAGGAGAAGAAACGAAAAAAGAACTGTGTGTGTTGGTAGTGTGCCAGCTGATGGCGGGGTGATTTTTTTTGCCCCGATATTTCCCGCAAGAGCAAGGACCGGGACGATGATGAGAAATCGAGAGAGAATCATGGTGATTGCTCCCCACCATAGATGAAGCGGAAGCCCGGACGAAAAGCCTCCAAACGCGCTTCCATTGTTATTACCCATAGAACTATACGCATAAAGAATTTGGCTAAAACCGTGTGGTCCAGGATTTGAAACTGAGCTGCTTCCTAACCCACAAAAGATCGTAAGAGCTGTTCCTGCCAGCACTAATATGCACGGGACTAAAACAATTAGAGAAACCATCTTCATCTCAAAGACCTCAATCTTTTTTCCCAAATATTCGGGAGTTCGCCCCACCATGAGCCCAGCGATAAAGACAGTGACAAGAACGAATGCAAGCATTCCGTAAAGACCAGAACCCACTCCTCCGAAAATTACTTCCCCCAACTGCATCATAACCATCGGTACCAATCCTCCGAGTGGAGTAAAGGAGTCATGCATAGCATTAACTGAACCATTTGATGCGGCAGTCGTTGCAACTGCCCAGAGACTTGATGCGGCAATTCCAAATCGAACCTCTTTCCCCTCCATATTTCCGCCGGCACTTTCGCTGGATGGCTGAATGTTGATACTCGATGGGAAATATTTTGATTGAGGATTTTGCTCAAAATACGCAGTAAATACAGTTGCAAATATGCTGACAAGGAGCATGACGCCGTAGAGTGCCCAACCCTGTCGTTTATCTTTAATCATTGCTCCAAATGCAAAACAGCACGCTGCAGGAATTAAAAGAATTGCTAGCAATTCATAGAGATTTGAAATCGGCGTTGGATTTTCTAGAGGATGTGCAGAGTTAGCATTATAGAATCCTCCTCCATTTGTTCCTAATTGCTTAATAGCGACTTGAGAAGCCACCAAACCTAACGGAATTTTTGCATCCTTTGCGGACTCATACGTTTGAATATTTAGATACGCAGTAATGGTTTGAGGAACACCTTGCTGATTTAACAGTAGTGAAAGCACTATTGATAATGGCAACAAGAAGCAGATTATTACTCGGTTAAGATCTCTCCAGAAATTTCCAATCATTCCCGATTCATGATTTTTTATTCCTCGAATTAAAGCTGCCATTACACATAAGCCAACGGCTGCGGAGACAAAATTTTGAACAGTAAGTCCAGCAGTCTGACTAAACAATGAGAGCGAAGATTCTCCACCATATGCCTGCCAATTCGTGTTCGTGACAAAACTTGCAGCTGTATTAAATGCTAACGCCCAGGTCATTCCATCGAATCCTTGCGGATTGAACGGGAGATAATGTTGATATTTGAGCAAAAGTGTTAGTGCCGTCATGCATACTGAACTAAACGCGATGACGGATATGCAATAGGACTTCCAATTCATGCTTTCGTTTTGGCATACTGATTTTTGGTTGGTAAAACACCAACAGAGCCAACTCCCTACGGGTACAGCCAACGCTGTTAAGAGCCCATAAAAGAAAACTATTTGTAGGAGCGTATTTGCTGTCATTAAAATATCTCCGGTAAAAGAAGCGCTGTGAATAGATAGACAACAAGAGCGATACTAAGAATCAATGCAAGTGTTTCCATGCCCGCACAGTAGCAGCGTCAGGCATAAAGAATCCCTAAAGAAGGATGGCCAAAGCATAAAGATTTCGTAAGGATTTATTGTGCACGAAAATGCCTAGGTATAAGTTTTCTAAATCTGTAAGACTGAGAATGCTAAGAAGTCGACCTAGGTAGTTAATGACAAATGGCTGGGGCGATGCTCGGGGGGTGCCCAACCTGTCTTGTAAAAAGATTAGAGCGTAATAACCATTGTCAATTTCTGCGCATGACAAAATATATTCCATGACAAATTGTATATGTGGAATGTTTTAGCGACACGTCTGAAGCCTTTGCCAGAGAGAAGCAAATTAAAAGATGGATCGATTAAAAAAAAGCATTGATTTGAAGTGGCATGGAAGCGTTGAAATTTTTAAGTAAGAGAAAGGCTTAGATGACTCGCCACGAGCGAGCGAAGCGAGTCGAGTGGAGGTGGGGGGAGTCGAACCCCCGTCCGCAAAGTGAAAAAAGAAGGCATCTACAATGTGTAGCCTGAGAATTGTATTTAATCAGCTGCACTCCCCCAGACAGGAAACAGACTGACGAGCCCGGATGTAGTTTCGGAACTTAAGCTCAAGACAGACCTAAATTCCTAGCCCACTTGTAATAGCCTTTCTAGGATAATGAGCCCACCCTAGTCAGGCGCATCAGCTTAAGCGGCTAATGCGATTGTTGCGTAATCGTCTTGGTTTGCGATTACAATTTTGCCGCTTGATAACCCGGCCAACGGCCCCGGGACATGCCACCTTCATCGTCCGCCAGTGCGTCGAACCCGTTTCACCCCCGTAGATTACTCGTTGCCAAAAGTTTTTTGGTTAACGAAACTTTCGTCAACGGGTAAGTATTTATTTTATCCAGTAAAATCAGTTGACTGGACGTTTAGACTGATTGCCCAGGCTACAGCTGAAGCAACAGCTATTTGGGCACTCAGTCTAAATGCTATTGTAATCATTAAAAATAATAACCGCAACTTTAGGAACAAATGCTCCTGTGCATATTAGAGATACCTACCATTTGCCTAGGCATAAGAGCGCTTTATTTACTAATTGAGAATCTTTCCCAGAAAGGATAAATACATTGCTGAGTTTAATTGCTGCTAACGCATTGGCAAGTAATATTCTCAATGTCCAAATTTAATAGAAGGATACTTGATTATGAAAAAAATCGGATTAGTTTTTATTCTCTCAATGCTCGGCGCCCAGGCTGCCGTAGCTGCAGACTGCACGATGTGCGCCTTGGGACCTAAGGTGCAGACTGGGACACTAGACGGTGCAACTGATAGCCACCAATTCGGACGCATTTTCAGAGATGGCGCTATGTCAGCTTGTGGCGGTGCTAAAGCTTGTCCAGGGGTTAATGCTGGTAATAGTGGCAGTGATCAAGTTGCAGACGTATACGCTTATACCAATTCAAGTGCATCAAGTCAGTGCATGACTATTCTTTTTGATCCAAATACTGCAACAAATGGAGGACCAGTTTGCGGCATAAATGCTCACGCAATCGCATACGCAGGAGTATATGCTCCAGATGCCGTAACAAACCCTGGCACAAATGAAACAATTTGCGGTGGTGGTGCGCGTCCATATACATATCTAGGCGATGTTGGAGCTAGCATAACTCAACCTTTTGCAGTCGATGTTCCTGCAGGAGGACAGTTCAGTATTGTCGTGCATAGTAATACAAGCGTCCCTGTAACTCCGTGTGAATATAAATTCACAATCACATCATGCTCTGGAACACAGTTAGAGCTTAGCTCTGATCCAGTTGACATGGGTAGCGTAATTGATGGCGCTGTTGGCACTCTTGATGTTCAAGTTAAATCATGCGGAACTGGTGATTTGAGTTTTACATCTGCTGCTCTTAGCGGAGTTGATTCATCGCTATTTAGCATTACTGCTGATACTGCTAGTGGGCAAGTAATCACTCCAGGAGATACTCGTTCACTTTCTTTTGCCTATGCACCTCCACTAGGCTCAAGCGGATTTAATTTCACATTCCTTGATATCGTTTCAAACGATACAGAGACTGCTAACTACCGCACAGCTGTATTTGGAGAAGTTGGAGATCGTCCTGACCTGAAGATTTCTGATCTTAAGGCGAGCAAGAGCGGTGGCAAATTAACTTGTAGCTTTAAAGTACAGAACGCTGGACTTGGTAATGCAGGTGCCTCTACTGTGAAGATCCAATCTTCTAAATCAAATGGCTCAGGCACTAAATTGATGAAAGAATCCGCTGTCGCAGCAATTGCTGCTGGCGCTAAGTCAGTGAAAATTTCATCTAAAAAGAAAACCAGCCATTCACGCTGTATCGTTACTGCTGATTCTGGCGCTGTAATTGCTGAAGCAAATGAAACTAATAATCGCTCGACGAAGAAAGTCGGCCGTTAATTAAGTTTTCTTTTGAGATTTAAATCGAACGGGGGGAGCTACGAAAGTAGCACCCCCCGTTTTTTTATGTTTAGAAAAAAGATCTGGTTCTCAAAATAACCGCTTGAACCTTTGGGGTGTCGCCTGATTAGACCTAAACGGCCTAGACGACACCCTCAGATTCTTCAGACTCATCTGGCTTGCCACGGATGATGTCGAGAGCAGCTTGAAGCTGAGCCTCGCGCTCGCGGAGGTTCCCCAGGATTTCGGGAAAGATTAAAACAGATCCCCCTTTAAGCTCAGAAAAAACAGAACTCCAGAACATCAGTAATTCAATCGCATGATTACTGCGTTGATTTTCTTTCTCTGTAAGTTCTTGCTTTCCTTGCTGCATTTTCTCTAAGAAGTAGATCACAGTATCATCAATGATCGCGAGGTCATTGGCGTACCGTTCTTTGTACTTAGCAAAAACACATGCTACCAATTCGCGTTCGCGCTCAATTGCTAAATGGAGAATGTCAGCTTTTTTGGCACGCTTAAAGCTAAACTCTGCAAGAAACAGTGTTTTACGCAAGGCCTTCAAGCACGCGTTGCGCTTTTTACTGAGCGCTGGATTATCCTTGCAAAACGGAATGATGCGAACGATTTGTTCCGCTACTCGCAAGAGCAATACGATCAGAAAGGCAAGTGCAATCAATATGCAAATCATTGCAGGATTGCTTTGCGTAGAGACCAGGGCAAATCCAAAGAATACTGCCCAAGTAATGAAGACTGCGCGGTCATATCGAGCGAATTCTCGCTCCATACCCCAGCGATGGTGAAGACGTGATCTTATTTCATTTAGGATTTCATCCATGATTTATTTCCCCCTTAAAGTGGTCACGTAACTGCTTGGTCACGTGACCACTCCTGAAATTGGGGCCGTAATGATGGAGAAAGAAAAAAAACCTAAAGCTTGAGAACCAGTTCAGAAAATACGAAAGCGACTAGCCTAGTATTTTTAGAACTGGCAATGGTAGACAAATACCCGGATTGCTTTGAGAAGCAAGCATACTAACGAATGATCATTGAAAATTCAAGACCTTGGCCAGCAAGAAAACAAGTAGCTTTATTGCGATTGTTTGCGCTGATCGAAATCATTCAGCGCATCTTCTAAGGCTTTCATCAAAGCCTTGTCATCGGGTTCGATAGAGGCCTCAGGCTTTGATTTATCAGCGGCGCTTGGCTGCCTGGTGCCCTTTTTTGAACTCGCAGGCGTTGCTTTAGCCTTTGTCTTTTGATTGAATATCTTATTGTTTTTTCCTGCCGTAGCTTGCTTTGCTGGAAATTTAGCCACTGGCTGCTTTGGATTTACTGCACTGGCACTACTTGCTTTGCTGATCAGTTCAGCAATTGCATCTGCAAATCCAGTTGTCATCAGCAGCGAATTTTTATTCTGGAACGGCACGCTTGCTCTAATTTTAATGAACTGCCCCTTAAAGACGGTAAGGTATAATTGCGAGTAAAGTTTTGGGCCACTTTGCTGGGTGATCTGAAACTTAGCGGAACGAGACTCGGGACTTTGCTTGCTTAAGCCGAGCTTGATTATTTCCTTGCCTGGAATAATTCTTGCGTTTTTCCACTGATTGGAAACATCTTTGATTGCAGTTTTAAAGTGCTTTGCAATTTGTTGGGATCTGGCACCATCTGGAGTCCCCTGAGGGGCTGGATAAATAAAAACGTCAAACCAAGCATCTTCGAGTTTGTAGGTGAGACCGACGCCAAGCGCTGGATCGGGAAATTCTTTAATTGCAGTTCTTTTGTAGCCACGTAACTGATCTAAAAACTCCAACTTGGTCGTGTTTTCCAGATAGAGGCCAGTATTTAAAGTGTCGGGACTGGGGCGCTTTGCGCAGGCAAGCACGAAAGGAATGACAAAGAGCGTTAGGAAAATCAGTTTCTTGTTATTCATCAAGAAAATATAAATCGAAAAGCCAGCCCGATCAAAGATTTTTCAAATACCGTAGCTACCCTAGCAGATTGACATTAGTAAGCTCTAGAGCTAGTTCTCTCTTAACTGAGGTAAAAGAGATGGTAGACAATAAAGTTCAAGCATTTATCGAACTAGCGGGCCAAAAGTCAGCAACTAAGTTGCAAACTGGCACTGCCGAACAGAGAAAACTCGGCGCACAACTGCTTTTGTCAGAGGTCCTGGAGTATATTATCTCAGGTCTAGGGGTGACGCCTGAATTTAACGGCACAAAAATTACCGACGCTAACGCCTTGACTTACTCAGCAACAACTGAGCCTGACCTGATTGAAATGGTTGATGGCTTAGCCGATACCGCCTACACCATGTACTGGAATTCAGTCACATTTGGTGTTCCACTTGAACAAGCTTACGATATGGTCTGCGATAATAATCTCGAGAAGTTCGTGTCACTTGATAGCTGGACCAAGGGTGTTGGTGCAGTTGAGCAAGTAGAATGGAATTTTGGCAAAGGTGTTAACTGGCCAGCCGAAGTTACGACAGTTGAAGTTATCGATTACCAAGGCGCATTCTATGCTGTCGGTAAAGACAAAAACGGCAAGGTTAGAAAACCTTCAAGCTACGCGCCGCTTAATTTAAGCGCATTTGTCGAGCAAGCAATCGCGAGATAAACGAACCTCAGCTAAGTTTTTAGGGCTTATTGCTTTTCTGAAAGCTCAAGCCAACGTGCCAGCATCTCCTCTAGGGCGGCTGATTGCGTTGTAATTTCAGCTTGAAGTTCCATTAGCTTATTTGCATCCGTTGCAAAATCTGGATGAATTAAATTGCTCTTTAATTCATCTTGTCTTTTTGTGGCACTCTCAATTTTACGTTCTAAACTTTGAAACTCCTTACGCTCATGGAAAGTCAGACCTTTAGTTGCCTTGGGCTTTTCTGGTTGAGTAGGCGCGGCCTTAGTCTTTTTGGGCGTCAGGACTTCATTAGAGGACTTATTCGTCAACTTACTACCACCAACTTCATCCCAGGCAATTTCAAATTGCATATAGTCTGCGAAACGCAGCACCTGATTATAGCCATTTGGTTGCGGTAAAAATCCCAAAACATCTGTACACACACGCGACATTAAGTAGCGGTCATGTGAAACAATTAAAATTGCACCCGGATATTCAATAAAACTTTGCTCGAGCACTTCTAAGGTTTGAATATCTAGATCATTGGTAGGTTCATCAAAAATTAATAGATCGGACTCAAGCAGCGAGATTTTTGCCAAGAGCAGTCTTGCTTGCTCACCACCAGAGAGGTCTGCGATGCGGCTACCAAGTTGTTCACTGCGAAAAAGAAAGCGCATGGCCCAGGTAATCACGTGAATTTCTCGATTCTCGACAACAACGAAATCACTTTTGGGGGAGAGAATTTCTTTGACTGTTTTACTGGGGTCTAAACCCTCACGCATTTGTCCAAAAAAATTTATTTTTAGGTTCTTTGCTGGAATGATTTTACCTTTTAAAACCGGAATCTCACCGATCATGGTTTTTAATAAACTTGTCTTGCCCGAGCCGTTAGCGCCGACAATACCTACGCGGGAGCCCGGGTAGATAATTAATGATAGGTCCTGCCATAAAATATTTGTGTCATAGCCGCCACTCGTATGTTCGAGTTTAATCAGTTCCTTAGTTTTTCTTCCAGTTGAAGCAAACCCAAGTTCAGCAGCTTTGCTATCGAGCTGCATTTTATTTAATTCATCAATCAGGCGATGCGCTTCATCGATCCGAGCTTTAGATTTAGTGGTGCGTGCTTTTACTCCAGCTCTGAGCCATTCGACTTCGCGTCGGACTTTGTTAGAGAGGGAGGATTTTTGTGACCGTAAATTACTTAAAATTTCTTCGCGTTTTTCTACAATCGCACTATAACCACCTGCGGCTGAAACAAAGCCGGCGGGGAAGCGCCGATCGATTTCAATGCTCCGCTCAGCAACTCGCTCAATAAAGTAACGGTCGTGGCTGACAAATAATACCGCCCCGGAAAAATTAATTAAAAGCTCTTCGAGCCAAAGAATCCCCGGTAAGTCGAGATGGTTTGTCGGCTCATCGAGTAAAAGTAAATCTGGAGTTGTACAAGTGCCGGCAATAATGCTGAGCCGTTTTTTCCAGCCACCAGAAAGCTGAGTTACTGGAATGTTCACATCGGTAAAACCTGCTGTATTTAGGAGTAGCTTGATTTTATATTCAGGTAAATGCTGGGCAAGCTGTGCATCCCCTGAAACATCGCTAATCACTGAAAGCGGAGTTGCTTCGGGGGCAAAGCTATCGACTTGCTTAACGTAGGAGATTTCCAGTCCGCGTTGGCGCACGATCTCACCCGAACTTAAGTCTTCTTTGCCGGAGATAATTTTTAATAGCGTTGATTTGCCACAACCGTTTTGTCCAATCACGGCCACGCGCTCACGTGCGCTAATTACAAACGACAGATTTTCGAATAAAGGTTTAGTGCCGAAGTCTTTGCCAACTTCGTTTAAACTAATGAGTGACATTTAGATTTGTTTTTCCTGATCTGATAAAGCTCTATTCGCCATTGAATACTTGTGCTTGGCGGAATAAATTAGCGCGCCGTCTAGATTTTGCTAAACGCTCAGTTGGAGATAAATTTAATATGGTGTGCAAAATAGTTGAGTAATCAAGTTCTGGACTTTCCCGTAGTATTTCAAGCGCTGCTTTACGAGCTTTCTCAACTAGTATTAAATAAGAATCGGTTTCAGTTACACTCATAAAGATGAGTGCATTATAACATTAAAGGAACCGCATCTCAAGTTGAGGAAATGCATAACTGGAAACTAAAAATATTTTATGATGGAGCTTGCCCGCTTTGTTCCAGAGAAATGCGCTTTTTAATGCGAAAGAATACTCGCGGCACACTAGTGTTTGAAGACACGACAACGGCAGATTTTGACCCGCAAAAATATGGGATCTCAACGGATGTTAACCGTGTCATTCATGCAGCTTTACCTGATGGTTCAATCGTTACAGGAGTTGAAGTTTTTCGTCGAGCTTATCGAGAAATTGGCCTCGGTTGGTTACTTGCTCCAACTGGCTGGCCAGGATTAAAATCAATTTTCGATCTATTATATTTAATTTTTGCCAAGAATCGAAAGCGTATTAGTCGGTTTTTCCCTCGCGCATGTAAGATCTAGCGCGAAAAGTTATTCAGGTGCAGGAATTAATAAACTTGTTGCCAGCTGCGCAGCAACAGTTGCTTAGGATAGTGCGATCGAGGTCTCTACTGCACGACTACAAGCTTGGATTCGACTTCAGTTACGCCATCAGTGTTACGGGCAATCGAAAGTGCTTGATCCACTTCGTCCTGCGACATTAACGCTCCACGTAGTGTTATTTTGCCCTTATATGAGTCGACATTAATATCCATGCCAGGTGTTTTGGAATTTGCTAGGAGTTTTGTTTTGATCGCAGACACTAAGTACTGATCTTTAACTGTCTCTTTGGTGCTGCGGTCATCCTGAGCTAGTATATAACCAGCTTCAGCACCTGCGCCTGCAGCCAGTAAACAGCCGCTCATTGAAACAACAAATAAAACTAAAACCAATAAAGAACAAACTTGTAGTTGACGCATATACTCCTCTTAGTGCTGTCGCTTGTGCTCTCCTGATACCAACATGTAAATCGAAGGCACCACGAAAAGTGTAAAAAAAGTTCCAATAATCATGCCCGTTACGAGTACGATTCCAATGCTATTACGTGCCCCAGCGCCTGCCCCCGAAGCAAGGATCAGGGGAAAGTGTCCAGCAACTGTAGCAACAGAGGTCATTAATACTGGGCGCAGCCTAGTCGAGCAAGCCTGAATAATTGCCTCGAGTTTTGTGACCCCTTGCTCGCGTAAGGTATTGGCAAACTCAACAATTAAAATACCATTTTTCGCAACAAGCCCAATTAAGGTTACCAAGCCAACTTGTGAATAGATATTTAAAGAAGTAAAGCCAAGAAATACGAAAATTAAAGCACCTGCTAGTGCAAGTGGCACTGAACCGAGTAAAATAATCAGCGGGTCACGAAAGCTTTCAAATTGAGACGCCAACACGAGAAAGATTAAAATCGCAGCCAGTAAGATCACTGTTGTTAGTGCATTTTGTTCCTTGCGAAGCTGGCGAGATTCTCCGGCATAGTCAATCGTGTAACCCTCAGGTAAAATTTCTTTAGCCTTCTTTTCGAGCACAGTTAAAGCCTGATCAATACTGGCATTCGGAGTAAAGGCGCCTTGAATTTTTACAGAGTTAAGCTGCTGGAAGCGATTAAGTGAACGCGGCTCAACGGTATTTTTGATCGTAGCAATCGTTCCCAGGGCAATCATTTCACCTTTAGGCCCAGTGATGTAGAGGTTTTTGATTTGCTCAGGAGTTAAGCGAGCAAGGCGCTCAACTTGAGGAATAACTTTGTAGCTTCTCCCTTGAATTCTAAAGCGATTTGTATAATTTCCTCCAAGTAATACGCCGAGATCTCTTCCTACATCCTGTAAGCGTAGTCCCATTGCTGCAACTTGGTCATGATTAATTTCGATTGAAGCCTGCGGTAGGTCAAATTTGAGATCAGCATCAGCGAACATAAACATTCCACTTTTGAAAGCTTCGCCAACCAAAGTATAGGCAATCTCTACAAGCTGGCGCGGTTCAGCTGTAGTTGTGACAACAAACTCGACAGGAAAGTCGCTTCCTCCAGGTAGTGGAGGCGG
This sequence comes from bacterium, assembly GCA_016786595.1. NCBI lineage: Bacteria > bacterium. The sequence continues at coordinate 79,413 of JAEUWB010000003.1, forward strand.
GGAAGTCATAATCACGCGCACCCCGGGAATAGTTCCCGCCTTTTGCCAGGCTTCTGGTTCAATTTCTTCAACAGTGCGACTGCGCTCACTCCAGGGTTTGAGGAGCATCCCGGAGAAGCCACCTGTTGGCATAGTGAGCTGGAAAGATGTTTGATATTCGGGAAAGCTTGTGAAAACATCTTGAACCTTGTTGGTATAGAGTAAGGTTTGATCGACCGTTGAATTTGGAGCGGCTTGCACGATCCCGAAAACCACGCCTTGATCTTCACGTGGAGCAAGCTCTTTCATCGAAAACATATATAGTGGAAAAATTAAGAGCATCATCAAGATCGCAAAAGTAATCATGCCGGGCCGGAGATTTAGTGATTTAGACAATAGCTTGATATAGCGCAGACGTAGAGCTTCGAAAGTCGCCTCAATCTTAATTTTGAAGTTAGTTGGTTTTTCACCATGCTTGATCAGCCGAGAAGACATCATTGGTGAAAGTGTTAGCGCTACGAAACCAGAGACTAGAACCGCACCGGCAAGTGTGAAAGCGAATTCTTTGAATAAGGCTCCAGTCAATCCGCCTTGAATTGCAATTGGAGTGTAAACCGTTGCTAAGGTAATTGTCATCGCAATGATTGGCCCGGCAAGCTCTCGGGCGGCTTTAATTGCCGCATCCAAGGGCGGCAAACCTTCGGCCACGTGCCGCTCAATATTTTCGAGCATCACAATCGCATCGTCGACAACAAGTCCAACCGAAAGGACGATGGCAAGAAGCGTAAGTAGATTTACGGAAAATCCACTTGCCGCCATGATCATCCCAGCTCCAACTAGCGACAAGGGAATAGCAACAACTGGTACAATTACCGTGCGTAGCGACCCCAGAAAAAGGAAAATTACTACAATCACGATTAAGATTGTTTCAGTCAGAGTTTTAATTACTTCTTTTAAGGCATTACGAATATAAGCCGTGGCGTCATATGGAATCCCCACGCTTAGGCCCTTGGGTGCGTTATTCTGAATTTGGGGTATGACGTCACGCACACGTTTGATTACATCAAGGGAGTTTGCATTAGGTAGCGCCCAGATACCCATGAAAGTTGCTTTCTTGCCACCAAAGCGCACTTCTTCGTCATAATTTTCCGCGCCAAGAATAACGTCGGCAATATCGCCCAATCTTACCATGCTGCCGGCTTCTTCACGAATGATCAAACTCTTGAATTGCTCCGGGGTTTGCACATCGGTGTTAGCAGTAAGTGGAACAACAGTCATTGAACCCTTAGTGCTGCCGATTGCCGAGAGAAAATTATTGGCACGAAGGGCCTGCTCAACTTGCGCAGGAGTTATCTTGAAGGCCTCAAGGCGGTTTGGCTTTAGCCACACGCGCATCGCAAAGGTGCGACCTCCCAGAATATCAGCTTTTTGTACTCCGGGGACTGCGGAAAGCTGTGGTTGCACAACGCGTAACAGATAATCTGAAATTTCATTTTGCTCTAAAACATCCGAAGCGAAACTTAAATACATTGAGGCAAAACGGTTGTCAGCACTCTCAACTGTGATGATCGGGGCTTCTGCTTCAGGCGGCAAATCATTGCGGACTTGTGCAACTTTAGCTTGAATTTGTGTGAGAGCGTCATTGACATCGTAATTCAGTCTAAGGTGCGCAGTGATTGTGCTTAAGCTTTGTGCACTTGAAGATTCAAGGTAATCAATGCCATCGGCACTCGCAATTGCGCGCTCTAGTGCTGTGGTCACAAATCCACGTACTAAGTCAGCATTAGCCCCGATATATGCTGTCTTAACGGTGACGACAGAGACATCGCTGCGTGGGTACTGCCGCACATTCAGTGTGAATAAGGCATAGATGCCGGCAACCAGAATAATTAGGTTGATGCAAGTTGCTAGAACCGGACGACGAATGAAAATATCGGTAAATGATCCCATTTAAATTATTCCGGGTTAGCTGTTTGCTGGAGTGGGGGTGAGGCTGTTGGCAGGTGCAACTTCGTTATTGATTGTGACTTGGGCTGCTGGTCTAAGCTTAAAGACGCCAGACGTAGCAACTTCATCTCCTGGTTTAAGGCCGGAGAGAATCGCTACTTGATCTCCGCGCTGCTTCCCTAAGCGCACGACTTGAGGATTTACACCCGTGTATTCTTCACCTTTTTCATTTTTCATTTTTGAGACGATAAAAACAGTATCACCAAAGGGGGCGTAATTGATGCTTGTCACAGGCAGCGGAATGACTTTCGTAACTTGTGGGAGCTTGAGTTCAATGCTGACAAACATCCCGGGGCGAATTAATCCTTCTGCGTTATTTAAGAGCGCGCGCACCCCAATATTTCTCGTGTGTTGGTCGACCTGAGGATTGACTGTGGAAACTTGCGCCCTGAAGCTTTGGTTTTGTAGTGCCTCGGTTGTTACAGTAATTTCTAGACCTGTCGTGAGGATCGAAGAGTAAGCCTGCGGTAAACTGAAGTCGATAAAAACTTGAGAACGGTCAAATAAGGGCACAACTGCCGTTCCTGCCGTCAGATATTGACCAATTGTGACTTGAATAATCCCAAGTTCTCCACGAAATGGAGCAATAATTCTCTTTCTGGCAATTCGCGCTGCTAGAGCTTCTTCATTAGCGTTTGCAGATGCCAGTTGCTCTTTGGCGGTTTCGTAATCACTTTCAGAGAATGCTTTGCGATTGAAAAGCTCCTGTGCTCGCAAAAAATTTCTACGCGCCCAGGTAGATTTAGCCTGCGCTGATTTTAAATCAGCCTCTTCAACTGCAGTATCAAGCTCAGCAATTAATGTGCCAGCTTCAACAATTTGACCTGAAGTAATATGCACAGCTTTAACTGTCCCTGCTTCTTCAACACTCAAGAGCGCCCCGCGCAGTGGGCTAACCGATCCCGAAGCTTGCAAGCTATCATTCCAAACTTCTTCTCTAGCTTTCATCGTAGTGATTGCCTCTGGCGGTGGACCGAATCGCTGAGACATGATCTGCGCAATTTGGCAGCCTTTAATTCCAGCCAAACAAAGGAATAAAATCCCGAATGCCGAAACGGCATAAATAATTTGTTTCTTTCTAGTCATAAGGATAGGCAAGCTAGCAGAGCTAGAGTTTTTCTGCCAATTTTGTTAGAAATTCTTAATGCATCGAGCATCCGCCCTAGATCAACTTTTCGTAAACTTAGAAACCGTTACCACTCGCCAAACGATCGCGATCGTTAATTTTCTAACTGAAGCTCCAGACGTTGAGGTATTAAATTACGCCGTTGACGATCTTTTAAAAGTACTGCCCCGACTTGGGGAGTCCTATCAGGATAAATCTTGGACGGCACAAAGTAGCAACCGAGATTTTTTAGAAATTATCAAATGTCTTCCTGGCGAGACCACAGAGCAGCGTCTGGAAGAACGCTTCTCTCGGGGGTTAGATGTTCGAGACCAACCCTGGAAAGTAGTGTTAATTCTACCTAGTAAGATTCAGCCCGGCCAGATTCAGCCCAGCCAGATTCAGCTGGGCCAGATTCTATCCGGCCAAGCTACGACTAATAATCAACCAGTGCTCTTGAACTTATATCACCATGCTTTCGTCGATGGTTTAGGATGCCGAAAAATTCTTGAAGCTTTATGTAAGCTCACAACTGGGAAAATTGATTCAAAACGAATTCTTTCTGAGCGTAAACTTCAGCCGATAGAACAAGACGGAAGCCATGAAGCTAAATTGTACAACAAAATCTATAGTCAGAAGCGCAGCGTCCTTAGATGGCTGGCGGAATTATTTAAAGCCCCGGCAACTTCCGTCTTTAATGGTCAGAATTCTAATCAACGTAAAGTTATTTTTCGCGATTTTGATTTGCAGCGCTTGCAGCCTTTAAAGAAACACTATGCTTGTTCGATGAATGATTTGTTAGTTGCCATGCTCGCGCGTGCCTGTGGCCTCTTGCATCAGCAGACTGGAACTAAGTTGCCGGAAATTCGCTTTTTAGTACCTTTTAGTTCGCGTGCAGCCTCTGAGCAGTATGCTTTGGGAAACCGCCTTTCAGGTGTAGCTGTGCCAATTAAACTCGACACTTTAGAAATCCCAGCATTAATTTCCAAAGTGTCGCGAGAAATCTCTGATCTAATGCAAAGCGGGGCACAGGGGGCCTATTTTGTTGTTGGCGAAATGGTTTCGAGAATTCCAAGTCTCAGGTTCCAACGTTTTCTCTGTGAGTTGCAAGCCAGACGCACGCATTTTATTTGTACAAATGTGCCGATTTCGGCGGCAAGCCCGCTTTATTTGGGCAACACCACGGTGAGTGCAACCTATGGCTTGCCGGCTTTAATGCGCGGACAGGGCATTGCTGTCGGCTTGATCACTTATAACCATAAGCTTGGCCTCTCAATTGTTTATGACCCAGCTATTACCTCGCAAGCAGAAACCCTGGCAGAGATTTTCCTGGCTGAACTTGAGAAATTGGCAATTACATTTATCCAGCTCGATTCAGCTGGCATCCAACCTTTGCAGAGGTTGTCAGCGACTTAAAATTCTTGTATGAATCTGGGCATATGGCAGTGAAGAAACAGAAAGAAGCTGACAAGGAAAAATTAGCTGAGCAGACATTTCGTGCTCTGACAAAAGTTTTCAAGCATAATGGTATTGCTGTGCGGCGCGAGCAACTTAGCCGCAGCCGTGCTTACCGCGTCAAAAGCGGCTCGTGCTTTCTTAAGCAAGAGCGCATGCTTTTTGTGGACAATCGACTATCTGCCGTCCAACAGAACTCAATCCTTACAGACTTCTTGTTCGATACGAAACTTGAAGTGACGACAGAGTGCCTCGAAGCCCTGAGTCCTGCTTCACGTAAACTTGTCGAAAATCACTTCGCTTAACCTATCCAGCCACGCAGATTGCATTTTATTCTCTGGGCGTGGTATTAAGTCCTACCCGATATCAACCGTAGTTACTGCGTTGTAAGTTTCAAATAAGATTTATGATTTTCGATTCTTTCCTTGGTATTTTTTCAAACGATTTGGCAATCGACTTAGGTACTGCAAACACACTCGTCTATGTCAAAGGTCGCGGGATTGTTTCGAACGAACCAACGGTAGTTGCGGTGCAACAAAACGGCCGTAACAGTCGTAAGGTTGTTGCCATCGGCAAAGAAGCGAAAAACATGCGTGGCCGCACCCCTAACGGGGTCACTGCTGTGCGCCCCATGAAAGATGGAGTGATTGCTGATTTTGAAGTTACCGAAGAAATGTTGCGGCATTTTATTCAGAAAGCACACAACCGCAAAATCTTTGCTCGCCCGCGAGTTATCATCTGCGTTCCTTTTGGTATTACTGAAGTTGAAAAGCGCGCCGTGAAAGAATCAGCTGAATCAGCTGGAGCTCGCGAAGTCTATCTCGTCGAAGAACCAATGGCTGCCGCAATCGGGGCAGGCCTTCCGATTTCTGAGCCTTGCGGATCAATGATTGTTGATATTGGTGGTGGGACGACCGAAGTTGCCGTAATTTCACTTAAAGGAATTGTCTATTCAAAGTCAGTTCGCGTTGGTGGCGATAAAATGGATGAGGCCATCGTTAATTTCGTAAAACGTGCCTATAACCTCTCAATTGGTGAACAGACGGCTGAAAAAGTTAAAATCGCAATTGGCGCTGCTCTGGCTACAGGGGAACAGCATAAGGTAGAAATCCGCGGACGCGACTTAATCGAGGGCGTGCCTAAGACAATCGTTGTAGCTGAAGACGAGATTCGCGAAGCGCTCCAGGAGCCACTTAAGCAAATCGTTGAAGCAGTTAAACAAGCTCTAGAGAAAACCCCACCTGAACTTGCCGGAGATATCATGGACCGCGGCATTACTCTGTCAGGCGGCGGCGCATTATTACGTAACTTAGACCTCTTACTCCATCAAGAGACAGGCCTGCCAGTCATGCTCGCTGAGGACCCGCTTTCTGCAGTCGTAATTGGCTCAGGTAAAATCCTCGATCAGCCCGATCTGTTGCGAGAAGTTACCCTACAGTAGTTCTAAAAATAGTTCCGAAGCGGGGAAGTATTTATGTTCAAATACCTCCTTTCTTGAGTGCAATTGCTGTAGCAAACTGCACACCAAAACCAGGCACAATGATTGACCGTTGTATCATACCACAGACCTATGGAACTATACGGCTCGTTGTAAAAAATAGCAGTCATAAGTAATGGAATTTCTACGCCGCCATAGCTTGATCTTAACTTCACTCTTGCTTTTTGTAAGTTCTTTGCAGCTTATGTCGGCTAGCGTGAAAGATCCTGAACTTGCTCGCAGTGGTTCACGCGGCTTGCAGTATCTGCTTGCACCAGTGCAAGCGCTACACCACGGCTCGGTATCCTCCTTTAGTTCAATCTGGAACCGCTATATCGACTTGGTTAACGTAGAAGTTGAAAGAACGGAGCTGGCCCAGCGCCTGAAAGCTCTTGAAGCAGAGAACTCGAGACTACTTGAGTTTGAAAGCGAAAATAAAAGGCTCCGCGAACTATTAACTTTTTCCACAGAGACTGGCTTTGAAGGAGCAACTGCCAATGTGATCGGACATGACGCTTTACACCGGGTGAGGTCGATCACCATTGACAAGGGACGCGCCGATGGCATTGACGTTGGATTGGCAGTTGTCGATGGGCATGGAATTATTGGCCAGACAATTGTCGCCACCGACCACAGCGCTCGTGTTTTGTTGTTAACAGACAGCACCAGTGCAGTTGATGCCATCGTTCAAGGTAGCCGTGCCCCAGGGATCGCTGAAGGCGATGGTCTAGATAAATTACGTTTACGTTATGTACTTAAAGAATATCCAATTGCGGTTGGAGACCGCGTTATTGCTTCGGGTTTTGGCGGGATTTTTCCTAAGGGAACCTTACTTGGCGTAGTCTCAAAGGTTGATCCACATGGCCATGATTTATTTCAAGAAGTTGAATTTACGCCCAGCGTTGATTTGAACCGCTTGGAAACTGTGATGGTGATTTTACCTACACGTCACCCCCAAGCATCTGTAAATGTAACTCCTAAAAACAACTCTCAGCCAGCGCAAACAAAACCAAATTAACCTATGGGCAAGACGTTTATTAAATTCTTTTTCATTTTCTTATTTGGTTTAGTTGTGCAGACGATTTTTGCACATACATTTTACCCCGCGCGCATTGCCCCCGATATTATTTTAATTTTAATGGTTTTTGTGGCCGTCGAGCATCACTCTCCAGCAGGTGTTGCCGGTGCGTTCTTACTGGGTCTTGCCTCGGACTTTGCCTCGGCCCAATATCTTGGCCCAGATGCTGCCGCTGGAATTATGGTTTTCCTTTTTATTACGCTTGTTGCGCGCAATGTTTATGCTGAACATGCGCTGACATTTTCTATTCTTGTCGCAGTTGCCTTGCCGCTTAAAAAATTAACGACAGCTGGCTTGATCGCATTTTATACGAATCACCCGCTAAATACAGCGCTATTTTTTAGTAAGAATTTCGCCGGAGAACTGCTGCTGACAGTAATTATCGCGCCACTAGTGATGTTCATGCTTAGTAAGGCGCAGCGAATTCCCAGCCGTGACACGGTGCGTAGGCAAACACTAGAACGCTTCCAATGATACTCGAGCACAATGTATTTGGAAAACGCTTAGTCCTCAGTGCGGCAGTTGTCAGCCTAGCATTTCTCACAATCATTTTACGCCTCTATTACCTACAGGGAGTTAAGGGCGAGTATTTCCGCGACTTATCAGAAAATAATAGACGCCGTATGGTCCGCACTAGTGCCCCACGCGGCATAATTTATGATCGCGAAGGCAGGCCGCTTGTAAAAAATCGACCAGCTTTTGATGTCGCAGTTATTTTAGAAGACGTGCCTAAACTGGATCTCTTGCTTGAAAAACTCGCAAGTCTGACTGGTCGTAGTGTCGCTTCGCTACAAGCGCAGTTGAAAAAAGACAGCCGCAAGCACCACCCTTTCGAACCCAAGGTCCTGATCCCCGATATTACGCGGGAAGAATTAGCAATGGTGCGAGTGCACAGTTATGAACTCCCGGGCGTAATTATTAATGTCACCCCGCAGCGAATTTACCCCTATCAAAATCTCGCGGCTCAGCTTTTTGGATATACTAGGGAAATTTCAAAAACACAGTTGGAAGATGAAATTTATCGCGGATATCAGGTCGGGGATCTTGTTGGCCAGCAGGGCCTAGAAAAAACGTGGGAAAAAAGCCTACGCGGGAAAAGTGGCTTTGTTTATGTTGAGGTTGATGCCCACGGCAATCGGCGTGGCGAACTAGGTGCCGTAGATAATACCCCAGGCGCTGATTTATATTTGACGATTGATGCCGATCTACAAATCGCCGCCGAACAAGCTTTAGGCGTCGAGAAAGGTGCTGTCGTAATGCTCGATGTTAACTCTGGCGAAGTTTTAACTTTAGCCTCAACGCCAACTTTCGATGCAAATTTATTGTCTGGAAATATTAATCAAGCTGAATGGCGACACGTACAGACCGACAAAGCCAAGCCATTATTAAACCGCGCCCTACTGGCTTTCCATCCTGGGTCAACTTTTAAACTTTTTACAGGCTTTGCTGGCCTTGCTGAAAAAGTCATTAATAGTTCTCACACGTACTACTGTCCCGGATTTTACGCTTTTAAGGGACGGCGCTACCGCTGTCATAAGCATTCTGGCCACGGCAACCCAGATCTAAGAATGGCGATTACGGCCTCCTGCGATAGCTACTTTTATCAACTCGGTTTAGTCCTCGGAATTGAGCGTATCCATCAATATGCAACGATGTTTGGCATGGGGGCAAAAACTGAAATCGACCTACCCGGCGAAAAAGCAGGCATCATTCCCTCGGAATCTTGGAAATTAAAAAACCTCGGCGAACGTTGGTATCAGGGCGAAACCCTCTCTGTTGTAATCGGTCAAGGTTATGTATCTGCAACTCCACTACAAATGGCTCTGGCAACTGCAACGCTGGCCAATGGCGGCACAGTTTATAAGCCGCACCTCGTTACCAAAGTCATTCGACAACAACAAAACTCAATTCCTGAATCTACGCTAAAAGAAGTTCGCCCTGAGGTAATTCGGAAAATTGAAGTTGCTCCGCAAATTTTCGATCAAATTAAGTCCTTTGCTGAGTCAGTCGTGATTGACCCCCATGGCACCGGACACAAAGCTCAAATTCAGGGGCTGCGCATTGGTGGTAAGACAGGAACAGCCCAAGTTGCTTCACTCGGCAAAGAGCATCTCGGTAAAGAATTTCAAGACCATGCCTGGTTTGTGGCATTTGCCCCGGTAGACAACCCACAAGTTGCAATTGCCGTATTGGTTGAAAACGGAGGACACGGCGGTGCAGCCGCAGCTCCTGTGGCTCAGAAAGTTCTTGAAAAATATTTTGTGAAAAAGGGAATGATCACCACGCCTACTGCAGGTCCTGATCCCTCACTAGAACAGGCAGCGCCAGTAACTGAGGAGCATCTAAGCGATTAGCCATGACCACAATTGCCCGTAAACAACGCTCTCTCTTAGCTAATCTAGATTGGACACTCTTTATCTCCATGCTGATGATTTGTTGCTTCGGCCTAAGCGTTTTATATAGCGCCGGATATAACCCCGAAACCGGTCAAAGCTATCAAATGAAAAAGCAACTCTACGCAATGTGCGTAGGCACAGTTGCGTTTCTGATCGCCATGAGCCTAAACCCGACCTTCTTTAAGCGCTGGGCCTGGGTCTTCTACGGTTTAGCACTTTTCGCTCTGGCTCTCTTAGATTTCGGCGGAATTACCGTTAAAGGCTCTCGCCGCTGGCTCGATCTCGGAAGCTTCCGCATGCAACCTTCAGAATTTATGAAGCTCGGCATTATCCTTGCTTTCGCTCGCTACTTTGATGATGATAATTTCCCGCACGAAGGACTAACATTCAAAACTCTGCTGCTCCCATTAATTATTTTATTCGTCCCAGTCGTGCTAATCCTCGTCCAACCCGACCTCGGCACAGCGCTAGTTAACACCGCAATCGGCGGAACAATGCTGCTGCTTGTAGGCATTCGCCCCAAAACCCTGCTAATTCTCATCTTCACTGGGTGCCTGGCACTGATCCCGGCGTGGAGCATGCTTAAAGATTATCAACGCGAACGCGTGGTCAATTTTCTCAATCCAGAAAATGATCCACTAGGCACCGGATACCATGCAATTCAATCGAAAATTGCGGTAGGTTCAGGCGGACTTACTGGAAAAGGTTTCCTCCAAGGCACACAAACTCAGCTGAGCTTCCTCCCTGAAGAAACTACCGATTTCATCTTCTCAGTGCTTGCCGAAGAACGCGGCTTTGTCGGCACCGCCCTAGCTTTAATCTTATACGGATTCTTGGTTTTTCACGCCCTCGGCATTGCCGAACGCTCAAGCGACCGCTTCTCCGCCCTTGTCGTCGTAGGCGTAGCAGCAATGCTCTTTTGGCACGTAGTCATGAATATCGGCATGGTTATCGGCCTGCTTCCAGTTGTCGGCGTAACATTACCACTCTTAAGCTATGGAGGCTCCTCAGTTGTGACAATTATGTCCGGCTTGGGTTTAGTCGCAGGAATCCGGATGCGCCGCTTTTTATTCTCCTAACTTACTTTTTCTTTCACACCAGCGTGAACGGTGAAAAAGTAAGCAAAAAGAAAGCGGCTAAATTTTCTTCGAAAATTTGAAAAAGAAATAGTATAAACCGCATTTCGCTCTTGCTCTAACCTCGACGCCAACAGTGCGCATAGCTAGGGCGATTTTTTATACAGCCTCAACGTGCAGTCGAAAGATCTCCAAAATACATGGTAGAAATCCACTTAACTCTCTGCTCGCTCACTTCGTTTACTCGGAATAAACGCAGGATCGCGGGAAATCCTTAATTTAAAAGCTCGGGGGTTTTTGCCGGTCTTTTTTGGCATGCGCCGGTGAGCATTTGCGGTAACCAGAAATGCAGGATTGCAGCATTTGGCTATAGTATTCAAATTGTGGCGTACTAAAGAGTAATAAACTGCCGTAAAGACTTGCCGCACGTTTATAAAATATGATTGCTTCTTTCGGTCGATCAAGCAGGCGTAGCGTTAGCGCAAGCAACCGCACTGCGCGGGCATATTGATCAATCAACGGACGGCTAACATCTGAGTGTATTAAAAGCTCAAAGCGCAAGACCGCTTCACGAAATGCAGCACAGGCAGGCTCAAGTCGCCCGAGAGTTAGCATATTGCGACCATGATTGATCGCCAAGCGCGTGTAATCGTAGGGAGTTATTTTCTTAGTTTGGTTAGAAACCAAATGATCAAGCATGTTGATGGTGTCACGGTAAACAGAATCTGCGCTGGAGCGGTCGCCAATTTTTTCCAGCTCATAACCGAGCAGAAATAAACTACGCGCGCCGTTTTGGGCACTGATTTGTTCACTCTCCAATAGTTCTTTTGTGCGAGCGATGTCGTTATAAATTGCTGCGCGAGGTGTGGTCTGCTGCTTCATCTTTTAAGTTTCTTCCAACAACTTTGCGCTCTGATAGCATTGCTGACTGGAGTAGACAAGTTAATGTTGTGATAAAAGTGCAGTCACTTCGGGATTAATCGTTAGAGTCCTAATTCTACCTTAAATCATTGGAAAAGAATTCCCGACATGCTATGTCACGAATCATGTATACCCCTTCCAATTTGGAATCTTGTAGGAAGCGCAAGGGTAAGTAAGAAGGGGTATGTCCCCTTAGGGGACGGATGATTTGCTTAAGCAAATCACAGGGGGAAATAAATATACTGCTTCCAACTGTGGGGAATTATTATTTTTTGGAAGAGGTATATTTTTGTTTTGTTTCGCCTTTCGGCAAAACGGATATACTGCTTGCCAGCACCATCTTTTCGGGAAAACCTTAATGGAAGCAGTATATACATGGGAACATGAGTTAATTCTAGCTTCGCAATCACCACGGCGTAAGGACTTACTCGAGTCGGCTGGGGTGAAGTTTGCGATTATGCCATCAAGCGCTGATGAGAATTCTAACCCTGCCTTAAGCCCTCAAGATCAAGCGCTTGAAATTGCAACAAGAAAAGCCAAAGTAATCGCAGAGAGGTTCCCTGGAAGGTTGGTTCTTGGCGCAGATACTATCGTGGTCCTAAACCAGGCAACCAGACCCCAGATCTTAGGAAAGCCAGCATCGCCGGAAGATGCTACTCGGATGCTACGAATTTTATCAGGCATAACTCACCAGGTAATTACAGCGTATTGCTTAGTTTGCATCGAGAAAAAACTTTTCATTCAGCGTGCGGTAGTTACAGACGTAACTTTCAAGGTCTTGAGCGATGATGAAATCAAAGCTTACGTGGCATCAGCAGAGCCGCTAGATAAAGCTGGAGCATACGCCGCCCAGGGCAAGGGAGCGTTTTTTGTGAAAGCGGTGAAGGGCTCTTATACTAATGTAGTTGGCTTGCCATTGGTTGAAGTTTTAGAAGATTTAAAAGCTCTTGGCGCCTGGCAGCCCAGCGATCTTGTCACTCGGTGAACAGAGTTAACTTGTCATTATAGGTGTCTGTGCGAGGTTGAGTTAGCTTGTCATCCTGAGCGATTTTAATGCGAATGATCATGAGTATTAAACGAGTCGAACGGATCTCCAACCTGCGCAGCAAAAGCCGACTCTACTGACAGTCTCCGTTTTATAAATTATCTGTTACTACGAGCGAAGCGAAGCAATCTGTTCACTATTCAAGGAAAAGTATAAAAGAAGACTTAGGTTCAAGCCTAAGCTCATACGTGTGAAATTTATCTATGACGATTAAAGCCAATCTAGATCAGGTTCGAAGCCGCATCACTGCAGCTTCTATTCGTGCTGGTCGCGACCCGAGTTCAGTCAAACTCGTTGCAGTTTCGAAGAAAAAATCTTTAGAATTAATCCAAGAGGCGTTTGCTGCTGGGCAGAGGATTTTTGGGGAAAATTATGTACAAGAGGCCTTAGAAAAGAAGGTAATAGTCCCTGCAGCTGAGTTTCATTTAATTGGGCCGCTACAATCGAACAAAGTTAAAAAAGTCGTTGGCAATTTTTCGCTGATTCACTCTGTGCATAAACTCGATCTTGCTCACGAAATTTCAAAAGCTGCAGCTAGTCGAGGAATAACTCAGGCGATTTTGTTACAAGTCAATGTTGCAGGCGACGAGAATAAGTCTGGCTTGGATCAGGCTGAAGTGTTTGCTGTTGTCGAGCAAGTAGTAAAGCTTAAGAATATTAAGCTCCTGGGCTTAATGACAATTGGGCGTGAGGGAGCCGAGCGCGAGGAGCGTCGGGCCGAATTTCGTCGTTTGCGGGATTTGCGGGTCGCGATCGAGCAGCAAAACTCTATAACCTTGCCGGAACTTTCGATGGGGATGTCAGATGACTTTGAAATTGCGATTGAGCAAGGCGCTACGATTGTTCGCGTGGGGTCGCTGATTTTCGGATCGCGCGTTTAGGACTAAAGAGACAATTTAGTTCTCGACTCTTGATCTGAATGACCGTCCATATACCCGACCGGCGGCAGGTTGGCTAAATTTTTTGTTCAAGCTGGTATAGGGTTACTCCCCCAAGCAAATCCCCAAGCAAATGTGCAAAATCGCAAACAGCAATAAAACTAAAATATTTAGGACTACACACAACGAATAGATGAATCTGGACGATAATGTAGTTGGAGGTGTAATTTTAGGTTCTAAAAAGAGCGCTAGAAAGTAACCCCGTACCCACGGCCAAAAGGGGCCTACCTTTGCTCTCGATTTCGACAGCCATCGCTTAGCAACAATGCCAACGACTTCAATCTAACTATCAGAATTGATTCAATTAATAATTAACAAAATCATAGAAATAAAATTAAGTAATTATGATTAATTTTCTTGAAGGATAATAGTTTGCAACATAGTATTCTGTTTGCGCATCATAATAGTAATGTATGAATCTTTAACGTTTCCAATTATGATGAGAGATTTGAGATAGGTCTATTGGATTAAAATTTATGTTAAATTTACTTCTAAGATTATCATTATTGAACCTATATTTATTTTCTTGTTGGAACGTAGCTCTTTCATTGCCCCAATCTGATGGCAGTAATACTGGAATCAAGAAAAGTCTTAAAATTAAACCCGCGACCGATGAATGCTCTGGTTCGACTATGTCAATATTATGCACTAAGGAAATTTCTGGCGAATGTAATACAAGTACAACAAATTCTGCCGTATGCGAATGTAGTTGTGAAATTACTGGGGTTCCTCCAAGCCCTTTGCCAACGTGCCCCAGTATTTGTGCAACAAGCATCACCGGCTGCGGATCTACTGCCTACAGGGTTTCTTATAATAAATCTGACTTATCACAAGAATGTTCCGTTGAGATTGGCTGTAATGCTAGCCCCGAACCATCTACGATGATATTTAAATGCTCAAAATTATTTTCTGCAGGCGCTAGTGCTGGCTCTACTATGCAATCAGAGTATTAACTAAGGAGTTTTTTATGGTTACTCGAAATAAACTAATCATCGTTATTACAGCGATGTTATTCAGTATGGCTTTCGACAAATTTGCCTTGGCTGAAAAATCTCACTGCGATGAACCAACTAGCATGCCAAATTCTATTTGTCAGGATTTGAAAATATCAAGTACCTCAATTAGTTATACTTTTGCTCTGAATCACGTTGGTGGAAGGGAGGACGTTAAGGGACTTGCAGCTAAACTAAACCGACTTTGTGATGGTCTTTCTAGAGATCCAAAGTATTCGCAAGATTCTTGTCCTGATACAAACGGCGAATGTACGCTACCTTATGGATGTGCCGATGGAAATTTTCCTGGTGTCTGTTCATATGTAAATGAAGATAAATCTTGCATTAAAACAGCGAAAGCCAAGTTGATATCAAAGGTAAAAACAACTTATATCTATGAATTAAGAAACGAAACTACATGCCATTATACGTGTACAGAAAAATTGAATTCGTCAATATCTAATACTGATTCTAGTGCTATCTATTAAAAAAACACGAAATAGCTACTACTTAGTTACAATTACTAACGTATTTATTTATGGCTATACACAGAATCTCTTAACATGTTTTCCTTCTTAATAACTGAAATATTTTACGCGACACGCTACAAATAGACGAATCTGGACGATAATGTAGTTGGGAGTCTCTGCTTGTATTTCCACATGCGTGCTAGTAAATAACCTGCTACAAACGATCAAGTAGATTGTAAATTTATTTTAAGGAGAGATTATGGCTAAGTCACACAATGCACAGAAAAACGTTAAAAAAGCCCCACAAAAAACTAAAAAAGAAAAGCGCCAAGCTAAGATTGAGAAAAGAAACAGTAAGTAATTAAATTCGGGAAAAAGCCGAAGTGGAAAGTGTAGCCGGTATCGGCCACTTTCCCAAATAACCGCGCGAAGTAAGCTGCCCCGGTGTTATTGCGCGGGCAATAAAAATTTCGTCCGGGCATGCTCGCGCGCCAACGCCATAAATTCTGGACCTGCTTGCTCTTCTAAATTTTTATAAATTTATCACGCGCCGCCCGGATTAGAAAATCCCAGTCCTCGTAGACTGGAAATTTTAAGTCGTAACCTTGAACTTTCTCCCAGAGCGATTTTTTAAAAGCCAGAGAGGTGGCATAGATATAATTAGTAAAGAGTAATCTCGTAAAATCAAATTCTGAGGAGACGATTTTTTCGTCAATCAATTTGCCATCTTTTGTATAGGTCTGATAGCGCGTTGAGGTGTAGACCAGATCGGCGTCAGTATTTTTCAGGCCCGCGACTAAATTTTAGGGATGTTCTGGCGCATACAGATTATCATCATCGAGAATTGCAATGGCTGTAGCATTGGCATTTTCAATTCCAAGATTAAGCGCAGCGGAGCGCGGTAAAATTTTATTAGTTATAAGTTGCTTTAAGCCTGGAAGTTGTGCTGCAAATTGAGCAGTCGCAATCGGCTTACCCGCCGGACTCATCTCGAGCAAAACGACTTGGAAATTTTTAAAGGTCTGCTGCGTGAGACTCTTTAGGGCTTCTACCACTCGTTTTCGCCCTAGCGAGCGGATGATTACAGTGATCGGGTATCGCATGGCCATGATTTGTCAATGTCATGCAAGTTGCATATTAATTTGGTTTTTCCAAGTTACTTCTAGACTCGAAGAAAGCTTAATATATATCTAGCTTATAGTGAAAAAAGTTAAACGTTATAGTGAAGCTCTGAGCTTTTAGTGCGAAGCAAAACTTCCCAAGATTTGCCACTTTATTAAACTAAAGCAAAAATTTCTAGAGCACTTGCCTTTTAACGTAATTCTGCTATATTCACTCACAAATGCTAATAAGTTTTCCTACATTTTCTATCCCGGTTGATGCATTTTTAATGCAGCGACATCACAAACACGGCGCCTAGCGCCGCAATATTTTTAAGCTCTTAAAGCTACTCAGTTATCAATACTTTTTATTACTCTAGTTAGAGATTTATATAGTGCTCGCGCACTCTCAGCAGTACCCAGCTTTGGATTTGGGTAGGGGTTAATATGGAATTAAATGAAATCGTAGATTTGACGTTAAAGTTAATCGCGATTCCTTCAAACACACGCTCCGAGCAGAAAGTTATAGACTTTCTAAGAGATTTTCTTGGTCAATTTGCAACTGAAATTGAGCTGATTGAGGTTACGTCTGAACGTAAAAATCTTTTTCTGAGTTGGGGTAGACCTAAAATTGTATTTACAACTCACATCGATACGGTGCCCGGCTCGACCGCAGCACGAGTCGACGCGGAGAAAATCTACGGACGCGGAGCCTGCGATGCTAAGGGAATTGCGGCAACGATGATCGGAGTTATTTCACAATTGTTAAAAAGCGGTCAAAGTGATTTTGGCTTATTACTTGTTGTGGGCGAAGAAGAAGATGGAATTGGCGCACTGAGGGCAAGCAGATACCTACAAGGTCGTGGCATCGAATATATTATCAACGGAGAGCCCACGGAAAATAAATTAATGCTTGCAACTAAAGGCGGACTGGGAGGGCAAGTTGCGTTTACGGGAAGAGCTGCTCACAGTGGCTACCCAGAACTTGCCGTCGATGCCAATAATGAAATGTTGAATTTTGCATCAAGTTTAGCTGCTCAAAATTTTGGCCAAGACAATTTATTAGGACCAGCTACGATCAATTTTGGCTTGATTGCTGCTGATAATCAGCCCAATGTTATTTCTGACTACGCGACCCTGAGTTTTTTAGTACGCACAGTTAGCTCAAACGCAGATGTCTTAGCAAAAATTCAGACGCTCTGCTTAGATGGCGCTAAACTTTCAATTGATTATAACGTGCCAGCAATTAAATTAATGACATTGCCTGGATTCGATACAGCGATAGCTGCCTATGCTACCGATATTCCGAATTTTTCAGCACTCGAGGCGCGAGCAATTTTATACGGACCCGGATCGATTCAACAAGCACACACTGCAAACGAGTGGATTGAGATCGGCAGTATTCAACAAGCAGTCACTGACTATCAACGCATCTTCACGCTGTTAGTAAAGCAGCATTCTCATACTCTGCATCGACATTAAAACTCCAGAGCTTCCATACAATTTAATACGGGTAGTAGAAGTTAATCAGGTCATCCTCATTATCATCAGAGGAGGATGGCTTGAGATTTTAAGGGTTTTATTAATCTGTGTGTTTGTCAATGCATATTGTGCGTGGGTTCGAGTAGTTGCCATCTCACTATTGGAACCTATGCATAATGCTTCAAAAGTGAGAACTAATTTCGTCACTGCGGCTCAGTTCCCTGAGCCGCTACTTCCTGAATGCGCTTCAGTCTACATGGCGTGCTTCAATGGTGAGCCGTGGAATGAAGCGTGGACAATCGCAAGCGCTCTTGAGCGCTTCAGCGAGGCTGAAAAGCAAGGCGCAGATTTTATTTGTGCCTGTGAAGCTGAAACAGGTAAGGTCATCGGAATTGCGATTGGTGTTCCCAATGGCGCACCTTGTTTCAACGAGGATTCGCGCGCTTTTCTCGAAGAGCGCAACGTTCCTGCTAATGCTTACTACATCGCCGATGTTGCTGTAGTTCAGAGTGCTCGTGGACAGCACGTAGGACTGGAACTGACAAAATGTCTAGTGAGCTGTGCTTTTAAGCGTCAGCGAGAAATCGGTCGGCGCGGATACGAGGCGCAAGCGGAAGGCTGCCTCTATGGAGCTCAGCTGCCGCTGCTTCCAAACCTAATCCAAGGCGATGGAATCATTTCGCGCACACTGCCGACCAACGATGCGATGCTTGCGATCTTTCACAATCTGAAGTTTCGTGACATCGGCGTCAGGCCGGAGGAGACTGGAGGCAAGGTATCAGACCGCGTCTATCTTCATCATCCGACACTGTTGGACTGGTGAACTGCATCTGGGGTAGTGACCCTACCCCAGAAGAGCATTAGCAATCAAAACAGGGTTTTGAGACTTTTAAGGTATTAAAAAATCTCAAGCGCCATCGTCTACTAATCTCCAGAGAATTAAAATCTACTCTAATTCTTAAAGAACATGCCTGCTGTTGGCAAATCTTGCTGCGCTGAGTTATTCACTTTTAGTTGTAAATAAGAAGTAGCTTGGAGTTTTGGGGATGACAAATCAAGTTCAAGGAACAGTGGGGATTATCGGTTGCGGGAATTTGGGCCTGGCGATTTTGCGGGGCTTGGTGCTTTCAAAATCGCTTGCACCAGAAAAGTTATTTTTCGTTGACCATAACCCGGAGCGATCCAAGAAAGTTGCTGAGCAATTTAAAGTTACTAAGCTTGAGTCAATCAGCGAATTAAGTCGCAAAGTCGAGACAATTATTTGCGCAGTTAAGCCTAAAGATTTTTTCGCCGCAATCGCCGAAGTTCGTCAAACCCGCGACAATGCAAAACTGATTTCGGTAGCAGCAGGAATAAGAATTGCTGATATCCGTGATACACTTGGCGAGCAAAGCACAGTAGTGCGCGCAATTCCCAATATCCCCTGCCTTGTCGGCGCCGGGATGACTGGACTTTTTGGAACAGACTTGACCTTACTGGAAACAGCGCGAAGTATTTTTGCGCCAATCAGCGATGTCTATCTCGCTAGCGCAGAAAAAGAAATTGATATCATGACAAGCCTCTCAGCCGGTGGCCCAGCTTTTCTTGCTTTAGTGGCCGAGGCGCTTGCCGATGGTGGAGTCAAAATGGGACTGCCGCGCGACATCGCTTTGCAGGTTTCTGTGCAAACAATGCTTGGCACAGGGGCTTTTCTCAAAGAATCTCGTGAACATCCAGCCCGCTTAAAAGACATGGTCTGCACTCCAAATGGCACAACGATTCAGGGTATTCATGCGCTGGAACTTGCTGGAGTGCGTGCCGCCATGATCGATGCTGTGGAAGCTAGCGCGAAAAGAGCAATGGAGGATTTGGGATAAAATGATACTGCTTGCTAACTTTTTTATTGCCACAGCCAATTTGCTTGGCGGTCTGATTTCAATCTTTATTTTCTTGTTTATTGCACGGGCGATTTTATCCTGGGTCAATCCTGACCCGCGTAACCCGATTGTGCAATTTCTGTATGGTTCAACTGAGCCAGTTTTACGCAAAGTTCGCAGCAAAATCCCGCCAATGGGGATGTTTGATATTTCAATTGTAGTAATTATTCTCGGGCTTTATTTTATTGATCAGTTCTTGGTCGCCTCGCTACGCACTTACGGGCAAATGATGTTGAAGTAAGATTTTCTTGAGCTGACTTAAAATAAGGAGTCAGTAGATCGGGTCTTCCTGTCTTGAAGTATATTCCAAAAAACTCCTTAAAATGGATGCCTCTAGATGAATGGCGGGCGCTTGGCGGTGACAACTTGGCCTGACTAGCTCAAGGCTTGGACGCTCTGGAAGAATTCACGTAACTCATTAAGGAATTCCTCGAGTTCCTTGTCAGTCATGCTTGGACTCTCGCCGAGTGTTCTTGCTGCCTTTGTGACATACTTGTCGTTCAATGCGCTTAAGGCACCACGGGCCTGGTCTTTTGCATCACCGACAGTAGTCTCCGGCTTTGCGCAATCAATCAAGGCATACTCAACGACAGCCTTCGGACCACCTTCGTAGAGGCCATGTTGCTCGGTAGTCATTGTGAGGTTTCTCAATTTCTCCCCACCGTGCAGCGCTGCTGCACGGTCGACGATATCTGGATGCAAGTCCAGTTTTGGTTTTTTTCCAAATAATCTCATAATCAACTCCTATAACAAGTTTGGGCCTAAACATCCGCATTGGCGATTTAAGCCCAAACTCTACTAGGCGCGATCCAAAAAACCTTTTCCGATCTACTGATATTTTAAACTCCAAAGACTATAAGTCTCGAGCTATAGTCTTTGGAGTAATATCAATTTTACTTCTACAAAATATTAGTTTGATAAAAAAGAACAACGTCTTGGCTTACCAAGCCAGAACCAAGCCCTTATAACAAAAATCACAGGAAATAGGAATTTTGAGCAAATCCACTTGACGTCACGGGCCATTTTGATAATTGAATAAACGAATTTTTGAGGTAATGTTTTCAAGCCCCAAACCTTGTTTCAGAGCTTAATTTTGAGACAAGGTATAAATATAATTAATTTCGAGAAGCGGACTTTATAATTATAAACGAGCATCGCAGAAATTAATTATATTTATAGATTGGCCAAAAGTAAGCTCTGAAACGAGGTTTATGCCGACTTACGAATACAGATGTGATAAATGCGGAGAATTTGAGTTTGTTCAAAAAATCTCCGAAGATGCCCTTAAAACTTGCCCTACTTGTGGCGCCAAAGTAGAGCGCCTCTTAAGTGGCGGAGCATTTCATCTTAAAGGATCTGGTTGGTATAAAACTGATTACTCGGGTTCCTCATCTTCCGGGTCGACTAAGAAGCCTACAGCAAGTTCTGAAAAATCCGCCGAGACTTCAAGCACCGAGACTTCAAGTTCAACCAACACGACTAAAAAAACAGATAGCGGTTCAGGCAGTGGCGGTAGTGGGGGATGTGGTGGAGGCTGTAGCTGTCACTAGAGTTCCGATCGTGATGACTTAGGCTTGAACTTATACTTTTCCTTTCCCTTTTTAAATTAGGTGTGGACTCTATTCGGGATGGGACAAAATTTAATAAGGGGAAGGCAAAGTATAAGAGGAAGTATAAGTTCAAGCCTAAGCTTCGATGGAGCAGGATCACGGGGGGCAAAACCACTTACTCGCTCTGCGATTGCAATAACCCGCGAGTGCTTTTTAGATTTTTGCCAATGAAGTTTTGCGCGTGATTTACAAGCTCTAAAAATGCTTGCTCGTAGTCGCTTGCCACCAGCGTTAAGTTGCCCTCTTGCTTGATCACAGCTTCCCATCTTTTGCGCGTTTCTGGTCCAACACCCGCAGCATTAAGTAGTGGATCAACGCCCGTTGTCTGTAAAATGCGATAGATAAAAAGTGAGCCTGCTAAAAACAACTCGTTTCGTGATTCTAAGCTATCGAGACAGGCCAAGCAGGCTTGTGTTGGCTCGTAATAACGCGTACTTGCTGGGTCGCCTTCTTGTGAAATCACCAGCACAAGCTCTAAGCAAATTGCGGCAATATGAAAGCGCTCGTAATTTTTTCTTAATCCAAGATAATTTGTGCGCGAGCGGATGCCTACAAGACTGGGCATGCCGCCACTACGAAAAGCTTCTTCAAGCTCAAAATCGCCACTGTCGAAAACATCAATTCCGCCCGAAAAACGTTTACTGCTTTTACGCACTCCACGGGCGTATGCAGCGAAACGTCCCTGGTTTTTCCCAAGGATTGTTAAAACCGCATCACTTTCTTTATGTGGACTGACGCGCAAAATTATGCCGGGCTCGACTTGGGACTGCATAGCACAGTTAGAGCAGATCATGATTAGATCGAGCAAATGATTATCTGCGCTAAGCTGTGTAGGTCAGAGTCAAAGCTCCACCCTAATATCTAGGAAAGGTGCTCATTACCAGACTACATAATCTATCGAGACAAAACAGTATTTCTTGATTTGTTTGCTTGCCAATGTTAACCCTCGCAAGCTTATTTGTTAACCCTATACCCCTTATGCAACTTGGAGTTTTTATTCAGTGAGTCCCGGCAGATTTTCTTTTTTAAAAGGTAAGAAGCAAGAAGGAGCTGTGAGCGAAGCTCCGGAACAAGGAGAAGCAGTAGCACAAATGGCTAACGATAGTTCACAAATCGAAGAAACTCAAACGACACAAGACGGCACTATGCTAGAGGACGAGACTGAACTTGATACTGCAGCGCCAGCCGAGGTCTCCGGTGACGAGGGTTTGAACGAAAACCAAACATTGGCAAAACTTCGCACCGAAGCTGATGCAAACTATGACAAGTATTTGCGAGCAGTGGCTGAATTAGAAAATTTCAAAAAGCGCGCCCTTAAAGAACGATCTGACTTGCTAAAGTATACTGGCGAGAATGTTATTTTTGATCTGCTTGAAGTCGTCGATAACCTCGAGCGCGCCCTCAGTCACAAAGACACAAATTCAGTTGATGAGTTGGTGAAGGGCATTGAGATGATTCGTAATCAGTTTGTCAGTATTTTGGATAAACATTCAGTGCGGGCAAAGGCTTGTCGAGGGGAGAAATTCGATCCCAACATGCACCAGGCAATGGCCTCAGTGCCTTCTGAGGCAGAAGCGCCAGGCACAATCCTCGAGGAATACCGTAAGGCCTATATGTATAAAGATAAGTTAATTCGCCCAGCTCAAGTTGTAGTTTCAATTGCTAAAGAAAATACAACTAACGCTACGGAAAAAACTGCCGGTGAAAATGGGGGAAAGTAGGATAATCTCGGGAAATTCAGCTGTAAAATATCCCGCGTGAGAATAAGATTAATGATTATAGTCAGTTAGGATTTAAGAATTAATAGCTGCAAACTTGCCTTTTAAAAGATTGATTATTACCTAAGAGGCTAAGATTTTAGAGAATTTTGTAAGGAGAGCAACATGTCTAAAGTGATTGGAATTGACCTGGGAACGACAAACTCTTGCGTTGCCGTCATGGAAGGAAAAGATGCGGTGGTAATCGCTAACAGTGAAGGCGGACGCACCACTCCATCTGTAGTAGCGGTGAATGAATCTGGCGAAAGACTTGTCGGTCAGATTGCTCGTCGTCAGGCTGTGACAAATCCAACCAATACAATTTTCGCCGTTAAGCGTCTGATTGGACGTAAGGGCTCGAGCAAGGAAGTCGAGAAGGCTAAGGCGGTGTTGCCTTACGAAATTCAAACACTCGACAATGGCGATGCTTGCGTTGTGTTGCGTGGTGAGAAGAAAAGCCCGCAGGAAATTTCTGCTTACATTTTGCAAAAAATGAAACAAACTGCTGAAGATTACCTCGGCGAGAAGGTAAGCCAAGCTGTGATTACAGTTCCGGCTTATTTTGATGATGCTCAGCGTCAAGCCACAAAGGATGCCGGCCGTATCGCTGGTCTTGAAGTATTACGTATCATAAACGAACCAACTGCCGCTGCACTTGCTTATGGTGTAGATAAGAAGGGTGACAAGCGCATCGCAGTTTTTGACCTTGGTGGTGGAACATTCGATATTTCAATCCTTGAACTTGGGGAAGGCGTATTTGAAGTTAAGTCTACTAACGGTGACACTTTCTTAGGCGGTGAAGATTTCGATATTAATATCGTTAATTTTCTTGCTGATGAATTCAAAAAAGACCAAGCGATTGATTTACGTAAAGACACCATGGCTTTGCAGCGTCTGAAAGAAGCCGCTGAAAAAGCTAAACACGAGCTTTCGACTTCAATGGAAACAGATGTAAATCTCCCATTTATTACTGCCGATGCCTCTGGTCCAAAGCACTTAAATATTAAGTTAACACGTGCCAAGCTGGAAGCACTTTGCGACGATCTCTTGAGTCGCCTCGATCAGCCTTGCCGCACGGCCTTAAGTGACGCGGGTTATTCTGCTAAAGACATTGACGATGTGATTCTTGTCGGTGGAATGACGCGCATGCCTGCAGTGCAAGAACGCGTGCAGAAAATTTTTGGCAAATCGCCAAGTAAGAATATTAACCCGGATGAAGCTGTTGCAATTGGCGCGGCGATTCAAGCTGGCGTGCTTAAGGGCGATGTTAAGGACGTGCTACTACTTGACGTGACGCCATTAAGTCTTGGGATTGAAACCCAAGGCGGCATCATGACTAAGTTGATTGATAAGAATACAACTATTCCTACTAAGAAAAGCCAGGTTTTTTCCACGGCAACTGATAGCCAGCCAGCTGTAAGTATTCACGTGCTACAAGGTGAGCGTGAAATGGCGTCAAATAACAAAACGCTTGGTCGTTTTGAGCTTGTCGGTATTCCACTTGCACCGCGCGGTGTGCCGCAAATCGAAGTTACCTTTGATATTGACGCAAACGGCATTGTGCATGTTTCGGCTAAAGACCTGGGCACAGGTAAAGAGCAGTCAATTAAGATCACTGCCAGCTCAGGACTTTCTGAGGAAGAAATCAAAAAGATGGTGCGCGATGCTGAAGAGCATGCAGCTGAAGACAAGGAGCGCAAGCTGCTTGTTGAAGCGCGTAACCAGCTTGATGGTTTAATTTACTCAACCGAAAAATCCTTGAATGAGCATGGTAGTGCCCTTGAAGCTGCCGATAAAACTCAATTGGAAACTGCCCTTGAAGATGCAAAACGCACGCTTAAGGATTCGCAGAGTCCAAGTGAAATTCAGTCTGCAACTGAGCGCTTAACACAAGTTGCCCATAAGCTTGCCGAGCAAATGTATAAAGCTGCAGCTCAAGCCCAAGCCGGACAGGCTGGCGCTACTCAAGACGGAGCAGCAGAACAGACCTCAACTTCAAGTTCGTCAACAGGCGCTAGTGGCGACGATGTAGTTGATGCTGATTACGAAGAGGTTAAGTAGCAATGCTTTGATTGCAAGCCTCGTGCTTGTAGAATTTGCGCAGCAATCTAGTTTCCAAGTTAAACGCTTGATTTTTTAGATTGCTGCAGTTGCCTCAGGGGCTGGAATCCTCAAAGATCAAATATGTCAAAACGTGATTATTATGAAATTTTAGGCGTAGCGCGCAGTGCTTCTGCTGATGAAATTAAGAAAGCCTATCGTCAAGCTGCGTTGAAATTTCATCCCGACCGTAATCCCGGCAATAAGGAAGCTGAAGCTAAATTTAAAGAGGCATCGGAAGCCTATAGCGTGCTTTCTGATGCGGACAATCGCCGCAAGTATGATCAGTTCGGACATGCAGCTTTTGGTAGTGGTGCCGGCGGGGGCTTCCAAGGCGATTTCAGTCATTTTGCCGAAGACATTTTTGGCGATTTATTCGGAGCTTTTTTTGGAACAAGTGGGGGTTCGCGCACACAGAGTCGAGTGAAGCGCGGTAGGGACTTACAGTTCTCGCTTGAAATCACGCTTGAAGAATCTGCAACTGGCATAGAAAAACAAATTTCCTATGCACGCCCCGCGCCGTGTGAAACTTGCGAAGGCAGTGGCGCCAAAAAGGGAACAAGCGCAGAGACCTGTAAGCAGTGCGGTGGCGCAGGCCAAATCCGCATGCAACAAGGATTCTTTGCGATCTCTCGTCCTTGTGCAGTGTGTCGCGGTGAAGGAAAAGTTGTCGCCAATCCCTGCGCTGACTGTAATGGGGCAGGCCAAAAAACCAAGAAAGTTAAGCTCAACGTCAAAGTCCCAGCAGGGATTGATGATGGTCAGCGTTTAAAACTTCAAGGCGAAGGTGAAATGCTAGGTAAGGGTGCTGTCAATGGTGACCTTTACGTCGTGGTGCAAATTAAAGACCATAAATTTTTTGAGCGCCGCGAATCAGAAATTTATTGTGAAGTTCCAATTAGCTACACTCAGGCTGTTTTAGGTGGTGAGGTTGAAGTTCCGACATTGCATGGTAAGGTGTCGCTGAAAATTCCATCTGGCACTCAATCCGGAAAAGTATTTAGAATCCGTGGAAAGGGCGTTCCAGATATTCAAAGCGGAAAAGTAGGGGATCAGCATGTTCGGATTTATGTTGCAGTGCCAAAGTCAGTTGCCGGAGAAGAACGAAAAATTATTGAACAGCTTGCAAAGGTCGAAGGCAAACCTCTGCCGGCCGAGGGGAAGTCGTTTTTCAACAAAGTGCGCGATCTCTTCGACTAGCAGGTCTAATTTTGGGCAAATACTTCGTTGTGAAAAATTTTTTCGGAACCTCGTTTATCGTTACATAAAGTCGGTTCCTAAAAAATTTTCACGCCTCGCCTTTGCCTCAAAATTAGACCTGCTAAGAGTTAGTAACCTTGAGCCAATGACCCGAGCGATCTCGTTCAGGAAACTGATTACTGTTGCAATCTTTATCGTCCTATCGGGCTGCTCTTCCAGTGAGATTGCTAATCCATTTTCAGAATCTAATAGCACTACAACTCCAGTCCAGCAGATTGTAGTTAAAGCACCTTGGGAAGCTGGTGAATTATCAGCTGACGGCAAACGTCTTGCGGAATTACTTAAAACGGGAAATTCGGATGGAGTTTTGAATCTACTTGCTGGACTAAGCCAGTCTACTGGGCAAAAGCCCGACATGCTAGCTCCTGAATATGCAATCATGGCCGCGTATGCCTACTTACATAAACGCGATTTTGACCAAAGCCTTGCCTGGTTTGGCGTAACGCTCCAACAAAAAAGTGAAGGCTGGATCGCCAAGGCTGCTGCTGCTGAAGTTAAGAAAATTCTCCAGGGTTTATATCCAACAAATTTTTCTGCTGCCCTGCAACGTTGGAACTCTCACCGCATTATTTCCGGCTTTGTCTTCGATGAGAAAATGCGCCGCGATGCTGGAGGCACTCCTCTGGTTGCCAATTTTGAAGCTTATTTCCTACCGCAAACTTACGCCGCAAAGTCGCAAGTTGTTGCAGCAGCGGCCTTAAATCTTCAGCAACCGAGCGATGGAGTAATCCGCATCGGAGTAATCTTACCACTGTCAGGAAAGTATGCCGCACACGGACTCCAGGTCCGTCACGGCATTGAACTTGCATTGCAGGAGGCTACGGAGCGCGGAGTAAAAGTCGAACCGCTTTTTGTCGATGGTGAGACGACTCCCGAGCAGGCGCGTGCGGAATACTTACGCCTGGTTACTCAAGACAAATGCGCAGTTGTGCTTGGTCCACTTCAGGCGCGAGCTGCGGAAAGTGTGGCTGAGGCCTCTGTTACGACCGGCATTCCCTTTATTACTTTTACAAAACGCCCTAACATTACCGATCTTTCTCCTGCAGTGTTTCAGCTTGGCGCAACGGCTGAAAACCAGATTTCAGAGTTACTTAACTTTGCTACGCGGCAACTTGGAATGACGCGTTTTGGTTTAGTTTCGCCGGTAGGGGAAACTCATCAAGAGTTAAAAAATGCGTTTATACAAGGCTTAACTAGTGTCGGCGCTGAGCTTGTTGGTAGTGTCAGTTATCTTCCTGGCGATGAGAATTCTGTGACCCAAGCTTTAGATGCTTTTCGTGGCTCGGCAGAAATGCGCCCGCCTCAGGCAATTTTTGTGGCAGACACACTGCAAGGCGCGCGAAGTTTTGTTGAACTCTTAAAATCCTCTCAATTACGCGACACGGTTTTACTTGGCTCAGCACTCTGGGACGACGAGAAATCAATCCGTGCATTTGGCAAAGCACTGACTGGGGCATATTTTGTTTCAGCATTTTTTACGAAAGGGCAAAATCCCTCAATCCAGGCCTTTAAAGATAAATTCTTTATGCAGTTTCAAGGCCAGCCTGAGCTACTTGCCGCCCAAGGATATGACGCTACCAGCTTACTTCTGCAGCAAATCAGTGCAAATAATAATTCTCAACAAATTGCTGAGGGAATTAAGAAAACCCAAGAATTTATGGGTGTTACTGGAAAGCTCAATGTTGAGCCTACAGGAGAAATAAATCGATCTATGGTGGTTGTGAGTCTAAATAATGGGGAAGTAAGCGAGGCGACTACAAGTTCGGGCTTACCTCCTGCGCGACGCGTGCTTACGGCCCCAGGCCAGAATGACAATAGTCAAGGCTATCAGGGTCAGGCACAAGGCGCAGACACGCGACTAGGAGAGAAATCAGGTTTTTATGGCACGCAAGAAAACACGCAACAGTATTCGGCGCAAGCAAACGCAGGCAGCCAAACCCCGTACTACCGGGCAACGTCCGACACGGCGCACATCGACTGAAATACTTCCTTATATCCCGGTGCGGGAACTGATCTGCTTCCCGGGAAGTATGATCCCTGTAACGCTCTTTGATTCTCCACATGTGCGTGGAGTTAATGCCGCGCTGAAAGGTGCAAAAGAAATTATCCTCGTCAATCAAATTGCTGACGATCATAATGAAGCACTTACGGCCGATCATGTGCTGCCCGTTGCTGTTGTTTGTCGAATCGTCAATAGCATGCACATGCCCAGTTCAGAGTTACGCATCCGTTTACAAGTGCTTAGCCGCGCCAAGGTGCATAAGGTTACACAAAGTGGCACATATCCACGCGTACAAATTACTCGCTTGGCGAATAACCATCCGCAGAAACTTAGTCGCGAACAGCAAAAGCTTATTTCGAGCGTGCAAAATAAATTCACGCAATTAAGCCAGATTGATGAAAACGCTTCTGCATACGAATTGATGGTGCAAGATACTTATGAACCAGGCGAGCTTGCCGACCTTGTGGCGATGGCACTGCCGCTGGAATACAAAGATGCCGAACCAATTTATCTAGAATGCGACGCTTTTAAGCGCCTTGATGCAGTGGCAAAGATCTTAGCTTCACACCTAGATCTAGTTTCTATTCGCGAACGGATTTCTGACCGCGCACGCAAGGAGCTTACTAAGAGTGAACACGAGACTTTACTGCGCGAGCAAATTCGTCAGATTCAAGCTGAACTTGGCGAAGAAACTGATGACACTGACGAACTTGAAACACTCGAGCAGCAGTTGAAAAAAAGTAAAATGCCGCCTGCAGTAAAAACTGAGGCAACCAAGCAATTGCGACGCTTAAAGCAATTACATCCTGACACGAGTGAAGCTGCGCTGGCGCGCACCTATATTGACTGGATGGTGGATTTACCTTGGGCGACGCGCACAAAAGATAGCCTTGATGTTAAAACTGCTCGTCAGATTCTGGATGAGGATCATTATGGCCTGGAAAAAACCAAGGAACGTATTCTTGATTGTCTTGCTGTAGGTAGACTCAAGAAGAACATGCGTGGCCCAATTCTTTTATTTGTTGGTCCTCCAGGTGTAGGAAAAACTTCTCTCGGTCGCTCGATTGCGCGCGCTTTAGGGCGTAAATTTGTGCGCGCTTCTGTCGGAGGACTACGTGATGAAGCTGAAATTCGTGGGCATCGCCGCACCTATGTTGGAGCTCTGCCTGGGCGCATTATTCAAGGTTTAAAAACTGCACAAAGTAAGAATCCAGTTTTTATACTGGATGAAATTGATAAAATCGGCTCGGATTTTAGAGGCGACCCAGCTTCGGTGTTACTTGAAGTTTTAGATCCTGCGCAAAACGCCAACTTTGAAGACCATTACTTAAACGTGCCCTTTGATTTATCCGAAGTGATGTTCATTGCAACTGCAAATGTCACCGATAACATTCCTTCAGCCTTACTTGACCGCATGGAAATTATCGAAATCCCCGGTTATACCGCAGAGGAGAAGATCGAAATTGCCAAGCGTTATATTGTCCCCCGCGAACGATCCGAAAATGGGCTTGATAAAATTATCGACGGTAAGCATGATTTCCAGATTCCGGAAAAATCCATTCAGTTTGTAATTGAAGGCTATACGAGGGAGAGTGGGGTGCGTGAATTGACGCGCACGATTAGTTCAATTTGCCGCAAAGTTGCGCGCCTCGCAGCTGAGGGTCAAGATTTACCGCGCACAATTACTCCGCAAGTGATCGAGAAATTCCTCGGCCCAGTGATGTTTATTGCCGACCGCAAACTCAAAGATCCGCAGGTTGGCGTGGTCACAGGACTTGCTTGGACGCCAGTTGGTGGGGAAATCCTCACAATCGAAGTTTCCTCAACCCCAGGTAAAGGGCAACTTTCACTTACTGGGCAACTGGGTGAAGTCATGCGTGAGTCTGCGATGGCGGCTTTAACTTACGTGCAAGCTAGTGCAGAGGAGCTGGGTATTAATCCGGAAATTTTTGAGAAAGTTAATCTGCATGTGCATGTTCCGCACGGCGCAATCCCCAAAGATGGGCCATCTGCGGGGACAGCAATCGCAACAGCCTTAGTGTCTGTGCTGACTGGAAAACCGATTTCTAACAATATTGCGATGACTGGTGAAGTGACCTTGCGTGGCAATGTGCTTGCAGTTGGTGGAGTGCGCGAGAAGGCTTTGGCGGCATTACGCGCCGACATTCCGGTTGTGATTATTCCTGAAGATAATAAACGCGAGCTGGTGGAATATCCTGAGTATTTAAAGTCTAAGGTGACATTTGTGCCGGTGAAGACTGTAACTGAGGTGATTAAGCTAGCCTTATCAGAACAGGTGCATAATTTGACGGAAACTGTACACGTCTCCAAACCCACGATTTTGAAAAAGTAAGGCCCTGGTTGATCCTGGTGAGGCGGATTGCCTGCGGCAATTTTTTGCAAATACTGCTGGGAGGATAGCCTTCACAATCACTCAGGATTTGCTGTTATTGCAACGCTTACGCCGAGGGCTCGGGTCGAAGGCAGGGTAGACCCCGCAATCTGTTAACTTGGTTATTCATCGTCATTGCGAGGAACAACGTGACGAAGCAATTTGTTCACTTAGTAATTCATTGGTCATTGCGAACGCAGTGAAGCAATCTGTTCATTTAAAATGATAAATATAATTTAGCGGTAAACAGATTGCCGCAGTCGAACAAACAAGTTTGTTCTCCTTCGCAATGACACGAAAAGCAAACAGATTGCCGCGCTTGCTATCGCAAGCTTGCAATGACCCAAGATGCAAGCAGCTCGCCATGCTTTTGCTGTTTAAATTTGCAACGACACGAAGCGTTAACAGATTGTTGCCCTTCGACTGCACGTTTGATTACAATAAACTCTGATCGCGTAAATCTCCCGTTCTGACTTGTCCGTCATGTCTGCAAGGCCGCGTAGGAGCAGGAACTTGGCCAAGATCGGGGCTGAATCAGAAATTCCAGAGACCAAAGTCCGCACGATGACAAAATCCTTCATTTCTGTTAAACTAGTCGGATGTCGGCCGGCAGTTATGGCCCGTTCTTTACCATATTTCTATCTTGAGTAGTCCCATCAAGGAAATGGCTGCGGTCATAACCTTATCAGGTTTTATCAAAATACTTGCTTTGATTTTAAATTACGAAGTCGTCGAGGAGTATTCTTCTCGACGACTTCGTAAGGAGTCAAAGCACGCTTTCTAAAAGGAGAGGAAACTCTTCGAGGGGGAAAGCGTAGGAGATAATCATGTCAATCGACCCAACTGGCGCAGTATTGGAGCGCCCTAACAATCAGGAAGTGCCGACGGATTCGGCACAACAACAAGGCAACGGAGGAGAAGTCGCGATGGAAGGATTCAGCCTCGAGGCGATGCTGGAGCAGCACGGGCATCTTGATGTTGCAAGCCTCGAAAAGGAGGTTGGTGCATTGGAGGAGGACATTCGTCGTGCCGTTCCTGCGATCACTCAAGAGATGATGAGGCGTCCTGCTGTTGCTGCAAATGTCAAAGGCCTCGAGAAAGCGCTCAAGGCTTACGATCAAGGAGAGCATACTAGGGAGACTCTTCTTAGTCTTCTTGGGCTTGGTAAATGGGCGATCAGAATCACGACCGATCCAAAAGCCGTGACCGAATCATCAGCGAACAGAAAGGGAAATCCGCGCAAAAGACCCGGGCACGGGAAGCACGGAGATCTTGGGCGAGTGTCAGCTCGGGCCAAAAGCCTTCGACCAGCAGTTGAAAAGCTTCTCAAAGACGTTCAGCTGAAAGATTCCGATCAAAGCCCGCGTGCACAAAAGATCAGAAAACTCAGAAGTCTTTGGGATTCGGGAAAATCGGGCCAGCACTGTGCCGAAACTCTCGAACTTGAGCAGTGGATGCTCAAGCACTTGAAGCCACCAAAGGGAGCGAGAGGCGTGCTTCTAAGTAACAAGGCTAAGAAGCCTGGCGGAAAAGACACGAAGCATCCTGGGCGTGAAGTTGAAGAAGCGCTCACGGGGCAAGACGAAGATGAGCCCTTGGATTTCAATCTCGAGCTGGCTTCCGAAGATCAGAAAACGGTATACGCCCAGGGCTTAGCCCTCAGAAAGGAAGGCGTGAACTCAGAAGATGCGGTTGCGGGATTTACAGCGGCTCTCACCGTTTGTGCTTCCGATTGCAACGCGGAGCTGCTGGCGGCATTTCGTGCTGGACTCGAAAAAGCACGACAAGGAGGTGGTTCTGAGCAAACCGTGACTGGTTAATCTCCTACTACGGGTCTCCTACTCAGGTTCTCATGCGAACAGGTTTAGGAGGCCTGTGGCCACTTTCTTGATGGGATGAAATTAAGATAGTTTTCAATGTGTTTATGCAGTGTGACAATTTTGTTATGTTCTGCTAAAATCTGGCGCTTGTTAAGCGTTAACAAATGCCGTTCTTTGTCATTTCTTTATGAGTAGTCCCATCAAGTGATTGGCTGCAAGCTAATCCTAAAAAGGTTTTTTATTTCGTTTCTAATTTCCGTGAAGTCGAAAAGAGTTATGTTTCATAACGCACACGGCTCTTTTCGGCTCCACTTGGAATCGAAATTAAACTCGGAGAAATCAACTATCAAATGACTCCACACAGAAGTGATTCGGAACTCGTCGGCGACGTTTATGGCTTTTTTAAGGCAAAGGGAATGGAAGTGGTGTGCACCGCTGAAGGGGGCAAGGTTTTCGTGAAGCCTAAAGAAGGCTCTCGAACTCACCGCAAAGCAGTTTTCGAAGCCCTGCGTGACCGATCCTGTTCGCAACATCCCATCTGGCCCGTCAAGGTCGCCAGAGGTGGAGAAAACGGCGTCGAACTTACTCGCAAAGCTAAACAGCAGCGAGCTGATGTTGATTCACGTACTAGGCGGCGCTGAGACCTAATCCCAACAGCTAGTTGCCGAGCTTACTGACAGGTTTATTCAAACAGGTTTAGGAGCTCGGCAGCCACTTTCTTGATGGGATGAAAAATTGATTTGTTGTTTAAAATCAGGGGGAGGTTAAGGGATTGGACCTTAAGAAAAACCTCCCGGAGTTGGTCATGTCCAGGCGTTGCTTTCGTCTGGATCTGTTGACGCGACTTTGATCTGTGCCGCCTGGATCTCAAAGTGAGTTCCTGGGCCGTTAATCTCGATACGAATGGTCAAGCCAGCGCACCAAGGCAACGGGAAGGAAACAGATCGCGGACAGCCGTTGCCGTCACTGAGCGTTTCTTCGAAAGGTTTTACGCTTTCGTTTTGAGCTGCAAGCGATGTCGGCACTTTGACGATGACCCGATTCCCGTCAACGAAGATCAACGCAACGTGCGAGCCTCCGACGGAAACCAGCGCCGCCTTACCTAGGGCGATGCATTGTTGAGGTGTTTGATTTCCCATGGGCGTAAAAACGCGAAAGACTCGCGCTCTTAAGTCCACGGGTTATTAACACAGTAAGAAACCTAATAATTCCCTTAATCCTCTACCCAATAAAAGGTTATGCTTAAATCTTGGCAATTAGTGATTAATTCAAAATATCCAATGATTTGCTGGAGATAGCATGGAAATTAAACCCATTTATTCTTGGAACTCCTGCAAGGACAATCTCGGACATGAAAAAACTTTGGGTGATTTGATTTTAAATCAAACCACCCAAAGCGGTGCGTGTGTGTGAGGTCTAGAGGTCACGTTTTTTCAAACTTGCTCCCGAGACCGGAGGAGGAAAATCTATTAATACTAAATCCTTACTTTATTTCTTTAATCCTAACATTGATCGGGCTACGTCTTCTGAAGATACTGCGTAAGTGCCTTCTGCGAGCTCTTTCTTAATTCTTTCTACTTTACGAATTCTTTCTGCTAACCATTGTAATTTAAGCAGTGTTGCTTTACGTGGGCGCCTGACTTCAATGCCTTCACTGGAAACTGCATCTTCATTTGAGATTTCTAGTGCAATTTTTTCAACTGTGTTTTCCATGTCCGACCCTCTTACTTAAAGTGCTGTGTTTAGTAATGACACCGCCAACTATCCGATTATTTGGATGCCTCGAGTTTCAGGAAGTGTTCAAATTTGTTCACCCCATTGCCTCTTAAGTAATGTTAACGGCAGGTTTTTCGAAAAACTTTAGAAAAATGTACAGTTAATTGTACATTTTTGTGCAAAAATATTTGTTCAATAAAATCAAGTGGTTGCGAAGGGGGCTGCCACTGTGGTCGACACTGTGCTCGAGCCATTGTCAACAGTAGTTAGCGACTAGCACCGAGTCTCACGGATAATTGATGCTATAGATTGCATAACTATATGCTACATTGCATAATAAATATGTGCATTAGCTATTATGGACCATCAATATTACATCATCGACAGCCAGAAATTTAATTCTGCACTTGAACGCGCTGGTTATGATTCTTTGTCGGAGCTAGCTTCAAGGATTGGCGTGCACCGCAACACGCTCCATCACTATCTATCCGGAACATCAGTATTTCCTGATTCCTTAAATAAACTCTTTTTTGCCTTGGCAGTCGAACCAGAAGACATTATTGCGAAGCCAAAAAAACAATACACTCTGGAACTAGTTGTTCCGATCGTTGATGCCATACTAAAAAAATATCCAGAGTGTTGCCTAGTGCTGTTTGGGTCACGCGCACGAGGTGGTGCAAAGCAATTTTCTGATTTTGATCTTGGTGTTTACTGTGAAAAAGGTTTGGCGCATGCAGACTATCGATGTTTAGTTGAGATTAAGGAGAAACTGTCTGAGGACCTGCCAATATTTATTGATTTGGTGAATTTAAACAAAGCCGACGACAATTTCCTGAAAAGTATTGGGCCGGGCATGAAATTTTTAGGTGGACGTTTAAGTGATTGGTTGAAACTCCAAAGGAAGTGTCGGAGTAAATAATTTGGTAATGAATAGATCGTGTAAATTACTCTTTTTTCATTGTCATCCTGAGCGAGTTTCAGGCGAATGTTAATGAGCATGATAACGAGTCGAATGGATCTCCAAAAAGCGTGGCTTTAGAGGTTCTAGTAATTGGAGACCACGCAACTCAGGATGTTCGCTTTTCTCACGTAAAATTTGCTCTGGACGACATTCATCAACGATCGCAATCTATCCGTGCACGATTATTTAGGCGTTGAAAATCAAGATTTCCTTGAAACAGTCGAAACTTTTTTATCGCGAAGCACTGAAGTTCTTGAAAAAGCTGAGCTAACTTTTTTAGAAATCCCAAGAGATGATTTAAGTTTGGCATTGTGCTATAGGTGACGCCTTGGCTTTACATAAGCTATTGTTTTCTTCAAATCTTTTTCTCTTCGAGTAGAAGCTCAAAACTATGCCCCGGGAAGTGTGCATGAACTCTCCACTTCCCGGGTGCATACCAAATTAAGGTTTTAGCTGCTCGGTTGGAGAGAAAATGAGTTCAGAACAATTGTTAACTTGGCTTCGAGGTCGTCAAGCGCCGATTTTAGAAACGCTTCGGCAACTCGTAGAACAAAACAGCGGCACCGACAACACAAAAGGTGTAACTGCTGTTCAACGTCTAATCAGTGAATTTTGTGAGACTCTTGGCATGCAGTCACGCATGGTTCGTTCTCCAACAGGAGCGAATCTGGGCCTGATCATTAGCACGCCGGCAGCAACGCGCGTGATCACTAACGGTGGCAAGGTGCCGTTGATTCTGGGACATGCCGACACGGTATATGGACCAGACGATCCGTTCCAATACATGAGAATAGATCCGGACGACTCGGACCGAGTAATCGGTCCCGGTGTTGCAGACATGAAAGGCGGCATTGTCGCTGCGCTTTATGCGCTTAATGCTTTGCATCAGATGGGTAGGTTAGCGGGCATGCCACTAATCTTTGCAGTGCATTCAGCTGAAGAAAAGCCGTCTCCCGAATCGGACCAATTCTTTGCAGAACTTGCAAAGCTGTGTGCGTTTGGACTTGTGATCGAGCCTTCGCTTGATGGGCAATACCAAATCGTCACGGCACGAAAGGGAATGCTCGTCGGTCGTTGCGTAGTCACTGGAAAGGAAGCTCATGCGGGAAATGACCATGCAAGTGGTGCAAACGCGATCGCTCAAATGGCGCAAGTTATTCCAGTAATTCATAGCCTAACAAACTATG
This sequence comes from bacterium, assembly GCA_016786595.1. Classification (NCBI taxonomy): domain Bacteria; species bacterium. The sequence goes on from JAEUWB010000003.1 coordinate 115,655, forward strand.
ACTCGGGAATTACTGCCAATGTTGGGCGTGTTAGCGGTGGCACTCAACTGAATGTCGTCCCATGCTCTGCCGAATTTCAATTTGAGATTCGCGTTGAGACAGCCGCAGCTTTGGATTCAATTGCCAAACGTATCCGCGCTATGAACTGTGCGCCTTCATCCGAATCTTTGCAGGTTGGACTTCCTTATGTGCGAATTCCGGGTTGCGGTGTCACGATTGAAATCACACAGCGGGTTGAGCCGCTGGAAGAAACAGATCCCTCACATGCACTTGCCAAGCAATATGCTGAAGCAGCTGAGCAGTTTGGGATTTCGCGATCAGTTGTGCCCATGGTTGGCGGCTTAAGTGACGCGAATCAGCTTGCAAAGTATGGAGTTCCTGCGATTGATCGTCTCGGTCCAATCGGGGGCAAGATGCATGTCTCTAAGGGTGAGTGGTTGGATGTGACAACACTTGTTCCAACTGCAGCTAACTTGGCGTGGTTTTTACTCAACATGCAGAGTCACTAGACGTAAGAGTCTTAGTTTTTGAGATGAGGGGTGAGCGTTACTGCTTATTCCTTGTCTCTAAACTTTTTTTATTTTTTGGTATGCACCTGTTGTTTTTGATTTAGGCTTGCACTTGAACTGATCCTTAATGTCCCGTCCTGAGTAGAGTCCACACCCTAATTGAATAAGGGGAAGGCAAAGTATAAGGATAAGGGGAAGTATAAGTTCAAGCCTAAGCCTAAAGCTCTCGGCTTGACCTCTACTTTACTCCCACTAGCCCAAGGCTACGATTGCAGGCAGCGGTTCGCCGCCTTCGAGCAATTTTAGAAATGCGCCACCGGCTGTGGAAACATAACTCATTTTATCGAAAGTATGTGATTGATGTAGGGCTAAATCCGTATCGCCGCCACCGACAACAGTTAGGGCTTTAAGTGGTGCCATGGTTAGCTCGGCCATAGTGCGGGCGATCGAGAAAGTTCCTTCTGAAAATTCTGGAATTTCGAATGCGCCCATGGGGCCATTCCAGAGAATAGTTTTTGCGTTACTGAGTTCTTTGGCGAAAAGTTCGCGACTTTTTGGGCCAATATCAAGAATCATCCAGTCTGGGCTGATTTCATTCAGACCGACGACTTTAGTCTCCGTGCCTGCCGCAAAAGCTTTGCCGATGATGGCATCGACGGGGAGCACTAATTCACAGCCGTGATTCTTAATTTCTTCGCAGTATTTCTTGACGTTTTCAACTTCTGTTGGCTCGATTAAGCTTTTGCCGACATTAATGCCTGTTGCTGCAAAAAATGTATTGGCCATGGCCCCGCCGACGATAACTTTTTGTGCGCGTTTTGCGGCGTTACGAATTGCGGCAATTTTTGTGGAGATTTTTGCGCCGCCAAAGACAGCGACAAATGGTTTTTCCGGATTGTCGAATGCCTTGGAAAAATACTCGAGTTCTTTTTTGAGATTTAGTCCTGCAGCTTTTTCTGTAAAAAACTTGGCCATGCCGGCAGTGGAGGCGTGTTTACGGTGTGAGGTTGCAAAGGCGTCGTTAACGTAGACATCAGCGAGAGCGGCTAGAGCTTTGGCGAATTCTTCATCGTTTTTTTCTTCACCGCTATGGAAGCGGGTATTTTCAAGCATCAGGACTTGTCCGGGTTGGAGTTTTGCGGCGAGTGTTTGGACTTCGGGGCCGATGCAGTCGGGAGCAAGTGGGACGGGTTGGCCGAGGAGTTCGCCCATGCGTTTAGCGGGGGCGCGTAGGCTACAGGATTCGACGCGTTTGCCTTTGGGGCTATCGAGGTGTCCGGCGATGATGACTGCTGCGCCTTTTTCGAGTAGTAATTTTATTGTTGGGACTGCGGCTTTAAGGCGGGTATCGTCTTCGAGTTCAGTGCCTGCGTCGTTTAGGGGGGTGTCGAGGTCTGAGCGTAGGAAAACTTTTTTGCCTTTTAGATTTAATGTATCTACGAACTTCATTTTTAACTCCTAAAAAATGATGAATCTGGTTGACTTATTAGCTGTCGTGCGACAGATTGCCACGTCGCTGCGCTCCTCGCAATGACGGCTAAAAATGCAAAGTATTTGATTAGAGCGGGATAGCGGGCAACCAACTATTCGTTTTCTTTTTGCTTACTTTTTTAAGTTAAGAGCAAGGGTTATTGCGAGTGAGGGCCGCCAGATTTACTAATGAAGTTATCAATATAGCAAATGGAGTTGGAATTGAAGGAGAGGCAACTATTCGTTTTCTTTTTGCTTACTTTTTAAGTTGAGAGCAAGGGTTATTGCGAGTGAGGGTCGCCAGATTTACTAATGAAGTTATCAATATAACAAATGGAGTTGGGATTGAAGAAGAGGCAGCTATTCGTTTTCTTTTTGCTTACTTTTTCTTTTCCGCAAAAGAAAAAGTAAGTGATACAGATTAATGGATTGACGAAGCGGTATGCGGATCAGTTGTTATTTGACGACGCGTCATTTGTGTTGGGAGCGCGGGAGCGGGTGGGGTTGGTTGGGAGGAATGGTTCGGGAAAGTCGACTTTGTTGAAGATGATTTTGGATGAGGAGCATGCGGATAGTGGGTCGATTACGTTTCCGCGTGGTTATCGGATTGGGCATTTATCGCAGCATTTAAAGTTTTCGCAGCCGACGATTTTGGAGGAAGCCTGTTTAGGTTTGCCGAAGGATGAGCGGGACCAGACGTATCGGGGGGAGATTATTTTAAGTGGTCTTGGTTTTTCGCAAGCGGACATGCAGCGAGCGCCGAGTGAATTTTCGGGTGGATTTCAGATTCGCATTAACTTAGCTCGGTTATTATTGTCAGAGCCGAATTTATTATTATTAGATGAGCCGACGAACTATTTAGATATTGTTTCGGCGCGGTGGTTAGAGGAGACGTTGCGGGAGTGGCCGGGTGAGTTGATTGTGATTACGCACGACCGGGCGTTTATGGATGCGGTGACGACGCATACGATGTTGATTTATCGGGGGACATTTCGCAAGATTCCGGGCAACACGCAGAAGCTTTACGATGCAATTGCCTTGGACGAGGAAGTTTATGAGAAGACGAGGCTGAATGAGGACAAGAAGCGCAAGGAGTTGGAGCGCTTTATTGATCGTTTTCGGGCGCAAGCGAGTAAGGCCTCGGTGGTGCAGTCGCGGGTTAAGGCTTTGGCGCGGATGGAGGTTAAGGAGGAGCTAGTTGAGGAGGACAGCTTAGAGTTTTCTTTTTCATCTAAGCCATTTCATGGCAAGACGGTGATAGAGGTGCAGGATCTTACTTTTGGTTATCAAGCGGATGTGCCCTTGATTCGCGAGTTAGCTTTTCACGTAGGTAAGAGTGACAGGATTGGGATTATTGGGAAGAATGGGCGCGGCAAGTCGACGCTTTTAAAGTTATTGGCTCAAGAAATGAAGCCGCAAGTGGGCACAGTTAATACCAGCCCGAGTACGAGTGTTGCGTATTTTGGTCAGACTAATATTGATCGATTGCACCCGAAGATGACGATTGAGGAAGAGATAACGAGTGCGCATCCTGGTTGGGGGCGCACGCAGATACGTGGCATTTGTGGGACGATGATGTTTTCTGGAGACATGGCTTTAAAGAAGGTCGAGGTGCTTTCGGGTGGGGAGCGTAGCCGTGTTTTGTTGGGCAAGATTATTGCGACACCTTCGAATCTTTTGTTGTTGGATGAGCCGACGAACCATTTAGATTTGCAATCGGTTGAAGCGCTGAAGGATGCACTGCATGATTATGCGGGGGCGGTGATTTTAGTTACGCACAACGAGATGTTGTTACGTGAGCTTTGTACGCGCCTGATTGTTTTTCAGGGGGAGAAGCCGTTTTTGATTGAAGGTGGTTACGACTATTTTCTTGATAAATATGGCTGGGAGGATGAGGCGCCGTTTCAGGTTCAAAAGCCAAGTGCGATGATTGAGGCAAAAGTTGAGCCTAAGACGCAGGTGGTGCAGGATCATCAGACTACGCGTGTGAGTAAGAGTGCTGAAGCGAGGCGACGTAAGCTTGAAAAAGAGATTGCGGATGGAGAGGCGGCGATTATTGCTTTAGAAGGGGAGCAGGTAGCGGTGCAGAAAGAGCTTGAGGCTTTGGCGCTGGAGTCAAGCCCGGCAAGAATTCAGGAATTATCTTTACGTTTGCATGAAATTTCTCAAGCGATTGAAAAGGCGTTTGAAGATTTGGCGTGGAAGCAGAAAGAGTTGAGCTAATTAGACAACTCAGGGCATTATTGCTATAAACCGCTAGGTTAATGCTGGAATAATTTTTATGTGTGCATGGTTTTCACGAATTCGCGCTCCTAAGCCGACGACGACGGAGGAGTCCGATCGTCTACAGGTGCCAACTGGATTATGGACGAAGTGTAATGGTTGTTCTGAGATTATTTACACACGAGAGATTGAGCGTAATGAGAACGTTTGTCCGAAGTGTGAGCATCATTTTCGTTTAAATACCGACAGCCGCATTCGACTTTTGCTGGATCGCCAATCTTTTGAAGAGATGGATCAGGATTTAAAATCAGTTGATCCTTTAGCATTTAAAGACACGATTAAGTATCGCGACCGGATTCGTCAGAGTGAGAAGAAGACCGGAAAGAATGAGGCGGTGCGCACTGGTTTTGGTCGGGTTAATGGACGACCGATTGGGATTGGGATTTTTGAATTTGCCTATATGGGTGGAAGCATGGGGCCGGTTGTGGGCGAGAAGCTTACGCGCATGATTGAGAAGTCGATTGAGCAGTTTCGGCCGGTAGTTATACTTTCTTCTTCTGGGGGTGCGCGGATGCAGGAGGGAATTTATTCCTTGATGCAGATGGCGAAAATTTCTGCTGCACTGCATAAACTGGGTGAAAAGGGTTTGCCTTATATTTCGATCTTAACAGATCCCACGACTGGCGGTGTGGCCGCGTCGTTTGCGATGCAGGGCGATATTATTATTGCAGAACCTGGAGCCTTGATTGGCTTTGCTGGCCCGCGGGTAATTGAGCAAACAATTAAGCGTAAACTTCCTGAGGGATTTCAACGCTCAGAATTTCTATTAACTCATGGCATGGTTGACCTGGTTATTCACCGTAAGGACTTGCGTCAGCAGCTAGCAAATCTCTTGGAAATGCTTTGCTGGCAGCACTGATTTTGCCCTTTGCAACTTCATCTAAATTTAAATAGTCTCCATTATTATTATTAATCGTCTCAGAATTTGAGGGTCGGGCATGAAGCGTGCGCTCACTGTTTTTGTTTTTTTGATTTTTAGCAGTTCTCTTGCACATGCACAGGTTGAGCCTCCAGATAAGAAATTCCTTTTCCGCGAGGAACGCTTACGTTCAAAAGTTAGAAAAGCGCGGCAAAAGAAAATTGCAGACGCACGCAGTGAATTGCAAAAATTTGACCCTGAGCGTGTGAACATTGACCTTGACTCTTCAAAGCTTAAGTTTGATTCAACTAAAAATGTAGTCTCTACGGATAAGGGTATTACGGTTGTCAATGGTCCGGCGGTGCTTGAAGCGAAGAAGGCGGAAGTTAATTTAGAGAACTATAATGCGAAGCTAAGTGATGATGTCTGGCTGAGTGAGCCGGGTGGGGATGTTATTGCTAGCAGTGCTGATTTGAATTTGAAAACTAGGGTGGGGAAACTCTTTGAGCCGGACATGTATTTTGCTGACGGTGATTATCGCATTCAAGCTAGAGAAATTGAGAAGTATGCAGGCGATGAATTTACTTTTCAAGATGGAGTGCTGACTACTTGCGAGTGTGACGAAGATTGTTCATTTCCGTGGAGCTTAAAGTCGACCAGTGGTCGTGTGGAGAAGGAAGGTTACGCGCGACTGAAGAATGCGACGCTACGAATTCACGATTATCCAGTTTTTTACTTACCTTACATGATTTTTCCAGCGAAAACTAAGCGTGCAACAGGCCTTTTGCCGGGTACATATGGCAACAGTAAGCGCCACGGCTTTCAACTTAAAGCACCATTTTTCTGGGTTTGGAATGAGACTTCAGATGCTACGATTACGCCATTTGTTGAAACCAATACTCGGGTGGGGAGCGAGCTTGAGGTTCGCAAGATTTTTTCTCGGCGACATACGCTAATTGCTGGCGGATTATATTCGAATGAAGAGTGGCGTAATGGTGAGGCGCAGGGCACTGAGTTCGATCAACTAAACTTAGATGATGAGCATCTTGATGTGCATCGCTTTAGTGGATTTTGGAAACAGACCTGGAGTGGTGATCTGGCGCAGCTTCCAGTGCAAATTTTAATTGATGGAAGGCATGCGAGTGATGATTTAATACCGCGCGAACTGGATCAGTCAGAGACTGTACAACGTGTGGCGCGCCGTAATGATCGCTATGTAAACTCTACTGCTGTAATGCGCACCTTCCTCTTTGATGCGTATTCAACGGAGCTCTCGAGCGAATATAGTCAAGCCTTAATTACCAATGATGATGTAGTGCTGCAGCGCTTGCCGGCTTTAGATTTAGTTGGCTATCATCGATTTCGACCCTTTGGTGACAATCCATTCGGGGCGCGTTTAATTTACACCAATGCTCTACAAGCGGTTGAATTTGCACGTGACCGGGGCTTTGATGGCATGCGTTTAATGGCCAATCAGAAGTTAAAAGTTCCTTTTCATATTGGTAATTTCCTAGAAGGCGACCAATCAGCGGGGCTGGTTTTAGCGAGTTATGACTTGGCTGATCGTAATGCGCTCTCGAAGACAAACCCCGAGGCAGAGTTAAAGGATAAAACTGACCGCGTTGTGCCGCTTTTTGATACGAATCTATCGACCACTGTTGAGCGCGTGTATGAACTTGAACCAGAGAGTTATTTTAAAACTTTATTTGAACTGGGTACTCGGGGACGTGCGCAGGAAGTAAAGAAAGTTAAACACACACTTCAGCCAGTGCTGCGTTATCGCTATGTGCCTTTTGTTGATCAGTCAGAGAATCCACGTTTTGATTCTGCTGATTTTCTTCCACGTAAAAACCTGATTACCTATGGATTGGTTCAACGACTTTATGGGCGCTATGAAGACCGTGACGAGTATCGTTATGGTGTAGAGGAAACAACTCCTGAAATTAAAGACTTAACTCCGCTGCGCGATCTCGGTCCGCTTTCTGATCCTTTTGGGCTAGATGCTCCGGTAACGCAGTTGCCGAATTCGGGAGTTTTTGGTCGACCACAGGTGCGTGAATTGATGAATTTTGCATTGCTCCAGAGCTACGATCTTGACGAAGCGCAAAATGATCGTCTTGAAAACGTAGATGCATTGAGCGATGTGAATGCGACACTTGGCTTTTATCCAAACGAGTACGTGCGTGTTAAGTTAGGGTCGAACTTTGATACAAATCAAAGTAATTTTAGTTCTTATTTTGCGCAGTGGCAGTTACTTTCTAAGCGTGGAGATGAGTTGCGTAATCGCTTGACGATGGTTGATGGTCAATACCGTCAGCTCGAGTCAGGTTTGGAACTTGGTGTAACAGATCGCGTGCGGCTTGGATATTATGGCCGCTATGATGATCTACAAAATAAGAGTATTGAAGATAAACTGGGGGTCCGTTTTTTAAGTTCGTGTGATTGTTGGTTTATCGATGTTGATTTAACGAAGCGTTCAAATCCGGATGAAACGCGCTTTTCGTTGACATTTACTTTAATGGGGATTGGAGAGTTTGGTAGTTCCTTCCTTTCTAAAGATGCGTTTGGCCGCAATAACAACAACACATAATTTTCAGGAGTTGGACAAAGATGAAAGGTGTTATTCTAGCTGGTGGTTTAGGAACAAGGCTCAAGCCCTGTACACTTGTTACTAACAAGCACTTGTTGCCTGTTTATGACCGGCCGATGATTTTTTACCCAATTCAAGCACTGATTAATGCTGGGATTGAGGATATTTTAATTGTAACAGGTGGGCAGTTTGCCGGTGATTTTTTAAAGTTGCTTGGTAACGGTCGTTCTTTTGGACTCAAGGGTTTTAATTATACTTATCAGGAGGGTGAAGGCGGCATTGCTGAAGCGCTTTCACTTGCAGAGCATTTTGCGGCCGGCGAGAAGATTTGTGTAATTCTCGGTGATAATATTATTGAAAAGAACGTTAAGGCTGCCGCGGATGCTTTCCGTAAGCAAGGTAAGGGCGGAAAAATTTTACTAAAAGAAGTTCCAGACCCGGAGCGTTTTGGAGTGGCTGAAGTTGAAAATGGCAAAGTTCTACGAATTATTGAGAAGCCCAAAAATCCTAAGAGTAATTTGGCTGTAACTGGAATATATTTCTACGATGAGAATGTATTTTCCTTAGTTAAGCAATGTAAGCCTTCTGCCCGGGGCGAACTAGAGATTACGGACGTAAACAACATGTATCTCGAGCAGGGAACTTTAACCTACGATCAATTAGATGGTTGGTGGTCCGATGCTGGGACGTTTGAGTCATTGCTTAGGGCATCTACCTTAGTTTCTCAAAGTGGTGCAAATCAGATTTAGACAGTGATTTTCTTTTAGATTTATGCTATAATTTAGGAATGATTGGGCCGAAAATAGCGAAAAAATTTTCTAGTTTTGAACAAGCTGAAGATGCAGATTATGAGGCGTATCGTAAACTAACGGCAATTGAGCGCTTGCAAATGGCACTCAAGTTATATTGGATGTGGCGTGATGCAAAAGACCCAGCTTCCCACCGATTGGAAAGAGTTTATCGAGTTACTAAACTCGAACAATGTTGATTATTTAGTAGTTGGTGCGTGGGCACTTGCTGCACATGGCCGACCTCGATTCAGTGGCGATATCGATTTCTATGTTCGACGTTCTAAGGATAATTCCAAGAAAATTTTAAAGGTCTTGAAAGAATTTGGTTTTGGTTCACTTGATATTACCGAAGAGGATTTATGTCGCGCTCATTTTGTGGTTCAGCTAGGTGTTGAGCCATGTCGTATTGATATTATTACAGATATTTCTGGCGTCGAATTTGATGAAGCTTGGGCAGAAAAGTTTGCTTCAGAACTGGATGGGTTGAAAGTTAATTTCTTATCTAGCAAACATTTAATGATCAATAAAAGAAGCGCTGGACGTGAAAAGGATTTAAGAGACGCTGCCGATCTTGAAGCGTTTTTAAAAAAGAGAAAGATCTAATTAAAATTTTTCCCAAAATTTTCGAATATATGGCAATGATAAAGTTGAAAGCACAAAACCAGATGTAGGCACGATTGCATTTAAAAACGCCTGACCTACACCTAAGCTTCTTAAAACTAACACCATCACAAAATACGTGATCAAAGAAATTGCGGTTAGACGGGTTTTACTTTTTTCCCAAAGCTTATCTTTCTCAACGCGGTCGTTGCGGTTGTTAATTTTATCAACCTGAGTTTCTAAATTTGCTACTCTCTCGAGGATATTTTGGTCCATAGGTCTGCTTTTGATATCCCAGGAATTATTGGCATACTTCAAAAATTGCTTCAAAGATTGCTTTCTGAAGCGTCTTTTTCTAGTCTTCGCTCTATTATTGAGGAAAAGACTATGCGGATTTTAGTAACAGGTGGAGCAGGCTTTATCGGCTCAAATTTTGTGCGTTGGCTCTTTGAGCGCGAGGGTAAAAAGTTTGGTGCACATCGCGTGATCGTGCTTGATAGCCTGACCTATGCTGGCAACTTAGCAAATTTATCTGGTCTCGACGGTAAATATGATTATCGCTTCGTGAAAGGTGATATTCGCGATAGTGAACTTGTTACTAAGCTTTTAACTGACGAAAAAATTGACTGGGTGCTAAATTTTGCAGCTGAGTCACATGTTGACCGCTCGATTGTCGATCCTTTATCTTTTGTAAAAACGAATATTGAAGGCACTCAAGTTTTATTAAATGCCTCGCGCGCTTGCGGCGTAAAGCGCTACTTGCAGGTCTCGACAGATGAGGTTTATGGCTCGCTTGGTCCCACAGGAAGATTCACTGAACAGTCTCCACTACAACCAAGTAGCACTTACTCAGCCTCGAAAACAGGCGCAGATTTACTCGTCTTAGCCGCTCACCATACTTATGGCTTTGATACAGTTGTCACGCGTTGCTCAAATAACTACGGCCCGTATCAATTCCCAGAAAAATTAATCCCGCTTTTTGTAACTAATGCCCTTGCCGACCAGCCCTTGCCGCTTTATGGAGACGGCAAGCAAATTCGCAGTTGGCTTCACGTTGACGATCACTCACATGCGCTAATGTTAGTTTTACAAAAGGGAAAAGCTGGTGAGGTTTATAATGTGGGCGGTGCTCCGGAAAGTGAGCGCGAAAACGTCAATGTGACTCAGTTAATTTTGGCACATTTGAAAAAGCCTGCGACTCTAGTTCGCCATGTCGAAGACCGCCTCGGGCACGACCGCCGCTATGCGGTAGATTTTTCAAAAATTAAAACTGAGCTGGGCTGGTCCCCGCAAGTAACTTTCGAGAAGGGACTCGCTGACACAATTGACTGGTATGTTAGCAACCAGGATTGGTGGAAAGCAATTAAATCTGGTGAATATCAAAGTTTCTATCAAACTTATTACAAAGGGCGCCTTGAATCAGGGCAAGCTTTTATAGCCTAATCCATGAAAATCTTAATCACCGGTGCAAAAGGAATGCTCGCAAGTGATTTGATCCCTTGCCTAGCAGCTGAAAACTTTGAGTTGATTCTAACTGATAAAACTCAAAGCGAGGATCAACGCATTAAGGCTCTTGATGTCACGCAAGCGCATGAGGTCTCGGAATTTGTTAGTTTTGTAAATCCGGATTGGATTATTAATTGCTCGGCTTACACTAAGGTCGATGATGCCGAAGTAAATGATCAAGCTGCGCGAGAAGTTAATACTAGTGCGGTGGAGTATCTTGCTCAAGCTGCAAAATTAGGCGGTGCAAGATTTGCCCAGATCTCGACAGATTATGTTTTTGGGTCTGACATTCCATACGGGGCTAAACACGCTCCTTGGAAAGAAGATGACCTAGCTTCTCCGTGTGGAGTCTACGGTAAGACCAAATTTTTGGGTGAGGAAGCTGCAAGAATGGTCTTGCAGGAGCAAGCACTGATTATCCGCACAAGTTGGTTGCATGGAGTAAATGGTCCGAATTTCATCGACACAATGCTGCGTGTCGGTGCTGACAAGCAAGAAGTCTCGGTTGTGAGTGATCAGGTCGGATCTCCAACCTATACCGGTTGGCTTAGTGTAGTCATCCGAGACTTAATTCTTAAAAATGCCTCGGGGACATTTCATGCTTCATCACGTGGCGATATTACTTGGGCTGATTTTGCCGAAGAGATTTTTAAAGCCGCCAAGATGCAAACCAGGGTAAAACGCATCTCTACGAAAGAGCTTGGGCGTCCTGCGCCGAGGCCAGCATATTCAACCTTTTGTCTCGATAAGCTCGAGAAATACTTAGGAAATACTGCTATTTCTTGGAAGGAAAGTGTGGACTTGCACCTTAAGCGTAGGGAATGTAGACCTTAGCCCCTATGCGCGAACTGGTTTCTAGTAGTTTTCCTAAGGAAGTCTCGCGACTTGCTTTGATTATGGCAGGTGGCGAAGGTAAACGTTTTTGGCCGCTTAGCCGAAAATCACGTCCTAAACAATATCTGCCACTTGCTGGTAGCTCAAAGAGCTTAATTCAATTGACTGCAGAGCGTGTTGCTCCGCTTGTCGGCGGAATGTCAAACGTCCTCGTTGTGACAAGTCGCGCGCAAGCTGACTTAGTCAAAGAGCATTTACCAGAGGCAAGAATTATTAGTGAGCCGATGGCAAAAAATACTGCAGCTTGTCTTGGATTCGCAGCGCGCGTGATTGAAGAACTTGTCGGAGATATCCCAATTGTCTGTTTTCCTTCAGACCATATTATTCACGAAGAAGATGCTTTTCGTTCAATCCTCGAAGAAGCCTTGCAAGTTGCTGAGCAAAATGAAGTTTTAGTTACTGTGGGCATTAACCCGACGCATCCAGAAACAGGGTACGGCTATATCCAAGCCGGAAATCCCGGACCTGGCAGATCGCGCATTGTCAAATCTTTTGTGGAAAAGCCTTCACTAGAACGCGCTGAACAATTTGTTGCTTCCGGAGAATATTCCTGGAACGGAGGAATTTTTGCTTGGCGGCCAAGTGTCTTACGTAAGGCGATTGCAGAGTTTCTACCCGGTCACGCAGAGGCTTTTGATGCTGTTGCTAAATCTGCAAACCCGCTCGAGACAGTCGCCCAACTTTATCTAAAGCTTGATGGTGTTTCGATCGACCGCGGCGTTTTAGAACGCGCTAAAAATGTGGTCGTCATGCCAGGGCATGGTTTTCGCTGGAGCGATGTTGGTTCTTGGGATGCTTGGGCTGAAAGTTTGCGAGAACGCCTAGGGGTTGAAAACGTAACACACGGTGAGGTGATTGGTATTGATTCTGACCGTTATGCGGTTGTAGGTCATAAAAAACCTGTTGTGTTAGTTGGGCTCTCCAATGTGATCGTTGTCGACACGGAAGATGCAATCTTGGTTTGCCATCAAGATTCGAGTCAAAAAGTGCGAGAAGTTGTGGAGATGCTAGAGAAACAAGATCGCTCAGATTTAATTTAAGAGAGTAGGAAATTAATTATGGCTGAGAAAAAAACTGCAGTTGTTACAGGAATTACCGGGCAAGACGGCTCTTACCTTGCAGAGCTATTGCTAGAAAAGGGCTATCATGTCGTCGGTATGGTGCGACGCTCTTCTACGGAAAATTTCGAACGTATTAAACACATTCAAAATGAAATTGAGTTAGTGCAGGGAGATTTGCTTGATCAATACTCCTTGATCCAAGTTTTAAAACAAGCCAAGCCTCGCGAAGTATACAATCTCGCAGCGCAGAGTTTTGTACCAACAAGCTGGGATCAACCAGTGTTGACGGGTGAATTTACGGCACTTGGTGTTACGCGCATGCTTGAAGCAATTCGTTTAGTTGACCCCGCAATCCGTTTTTATCAAGCTTCAAGCTCGGAAATGTACGGCAAAGTGCGTGATGTCCCGCAAACGGAGTTAACCGCATTTCATCCACGTTCACCCTATGGCGTAGCCAAGTGCTATGGCCACTATATTACTGTGAACTACCGTGAGAGTTATAATATTTTTGCAGTTTCAGGGATTTTGTTTAACCACGAATCTCCACGACGTGGACTCGAGTTTGTGACGCGTAAGGTTACTTCAACTGTTGCCAAAATTAAACTTGGACAAGCCAAGGAGTTACGCATGGGTAACCTCGATGCCAAGCGTGACTGGGGGTTTGCTGGAGATTACGTGCGCGCAATGTGGCTGATGCTACAACAACCACAAGCTGATGATTATGTGATTGCAACTGGGCGCACTCATACCGTGGAATACTTAGTCGACCTCGCGTTTAAGCATGTTGGTCTATCGTGGAAGGATTACGTGAAGACCGATGAACGCTTTATCCGTCCTGCAGAGGTCGATTTATTGATTGGTGACCCAACGAAAGCCAAACGCCAACTTGGATGGGAACCCGAGGTAAGTTTTGAAGAAATGGTGGCGATGATGGTCGATGCCGATCTCGCGCTTTATGGTAAGAAAAATTAATTTTGGTTGAAATATGCGAGTCTTAGTTACGGGTGGTTTTGGTTTTGTTGGGCGTCATCTAGCGCAGCACTTAGTTAAGTCGGGAGACGATGTCGGACTGACTTACTTTAAGGAAGAAAGTAAAGACCCAATTGTGGATAAATTGTGCCCTTTGCCGAAAGCTGTGCAGACTTTGGCGCTTGATATCCGTGATGGGAAGGCTTGCAAGGAATTAATGATGGTGCTTCGTCCTGATGCAATCTATCACTTAGCTGGAGTGCCAACTGTTCACGATGCTTCAGGCGATGATTTCCAACGCGTCAACGAAACGAACGTCCAAGGCACGATTAATATGCTTGAGGCTTTGAAACATCATTCGCCAGCAACGCGCTTTCTATTTGTTAGTTCTTCTGAGGTTTACGGAGAGCCACGGCCGGGGACATTGCCGCTTACGGAATTAGCGACAATGCGCCCAGTAAATTCCTATGGCTTATCTAAGGCTTGGGCTGATGTGGCAACTTTTACCTACAGCATGCGCGATAGTTTGGACACCGTTCGCATACGTCCCTTTCCTCATATCGGCCCGGGTCAAACAGATCGTTTCTCTATCTCAAGCTTTGCCCGACAAGTTGCACAAATCAAGCTCGGCAAAAAGAAAGCTGTGATTGAAGTTGGTAATTTGGAAGCCAAGCGAGATTTTAGCGATGTTTCTGATATCGTTCGCGGTTATCGTGAAATTATGCTGAACGGAAAAAAGCATGATGTCTATAACCTCTGCTCTGGAAAGTCGATTGGTGTCGGAGAAGTGTTACAAAAATTGATTAAGATTGCTGAGGTCGAAGTTGAAATTCAAGTCGACCAGGCACGCCTGCGACCAATTGATATTTCGGATCACTACGGCAGCTATGATAAGGCCCAGAAAGATGTCGGTTGGAAGCCACGCATTGACTTTGAAGCGACGCTACACAGTCTATTTGCTTACTGGCTCGAATACGAAGGAATGCTTAAATGAGCAACAATACTGCAATTCGCAATAATTGGACAAAACAAGAAGTAGCAGAAATTTATCAAAGTCCGTTGCTTGATTTAGTCTATCAAGCTGCGACATTACATCGCGAATTTCACAAAGCAAACGAAGTTCAGGTTTGCACCTTACTCTCAATCAAAACTGGTGGATGTGCAGAAGATTGTGGTTATTGCTCGCAATCAGTCAAGCATCAGACTGAGGTAAAGGTTCATCCCTTGCTCGATCACGGACAAGTCATGGAGGCGGCAACAAATGCCAAGCACTCAGGCGCAACACGTTTTTGTATGGGCGCAGCCTGGCGTGAAGTTCGGGATAACCGTGACTTTGACCGCGTGCTTGAGATGGTAAAAGATGTCAGCGCGCTTGGTTTAGAAGTCTGTTGCACTTTAGGTATGCTCACCGCAGAGCAAGCCGGTAAATTAAAGGCGGCTGGTCTTTATGCCTATAATCACAATCTCGATACGGGCGAAGATTTCTATAAAGAAGTAATTACGACACGCACCTACCAGGATCGCTTAAATACGCTTAAGGCAGTAAGGGAAGCAGGCTTAACAGTTTGTTGTGGTGGAATTATTGGCTTAGGTGAATCGAGTGAAGATCGAATTGACCTGTTAACGACACTTGCGAATTTCGACCCACACCCAGAGTCTGTGCCCATTAATTTATTGGTTAAGATCAAGGGCACGCCACTTGAATACGCCCCGGACGTTCCAGGCTTTGAAATGTTGAGAATGGTTGCAACTGCCCGCATACTGATGCCCAAATCAATGGTCAGACTCTCTGCGGGGCGACTTGAAATGAGCGAAGAAATGCAGGCATTTTGTTTTTTAGCGGGGGCCAATTCAATTTTTGGTGGTGATAAGCTACTGACCACTCCAAATCCTGCTGTAAACCAAGACCAGCTCTTATTTAAAAGCTTAGGCCTTGAAGCTAGAAAGCCTTACACTGATGAATCGTGCCAAGTCCGATCTTAATTCTCTACCTGAATTACTAGCGCAGCTCTTAGCCGAGCGCGAAGCGAGCGGAGGACTAAGAACGCTTAATCCTTGCCAGCGTAATTTAATTGATTTCGCATCAAACGATTATCTCGGGCTTGCTCGAGAAAAAGAATCTGAAAGGTCCGATCGACATGCTTCAGGATCAACCGGTTCTCGATTAATTTCTGGCACAACCGTCGCGCACTTGGAATTAGAAAGTTATTTAGCGGACTTTTATCAGGCCGAAGCGGCTTTAATTTTTAATTCTGGCTACAACGCAAACCTGGGCGTCTTTAGTGCGATTGCTAGACGTGAAGTTACTATTTTTTACGATCAGCTCGTCCATGCCTCAATTCGTGATGGTCTAAGGCTAGGCATGGGCAAGAATTATTGCTTTAAGCATAACGACACCATAGATTTAGCGGAAAAACTGTCTCGTTGTGAAGGGCCTTCGGCCATCGTAGTTGAGAGTATTTACTCTATGGATGGCGATCAGGCCCCCTTGTTTGAGCTTGTTGAGCTTGCCGAAAAATATCAAGCTCAGCTAATTGTGGACGAAGCGCACAGTAGTGGCATCTATGGCCAAATGGGCCAAGGTCTAGTTACTGAACTCGAGTTGACTGCTAAAGTTTGGGCAAGAGTTCATACCTTCGGAAAAGCGCTTGGCACACATGGGGCAGTGGTGGTTGGTTCTCAGATGCTGAAGGATTTTTTAGTCAATTATTCGCGTGCTTTTATCTATACGACCGCTCTTCCAGTCGGAACACTGCAAACTATTCGGCAAGCACATTTGTACATAGCAAGAGCAGTAAACCTGCGAACTGATCTAACTCAAAAAATAGCTTTTTTTAAAGAACTCCGCTCTGCTAAACTTCAATCGATGATGACTAAAAGTGCAAGTCCAATTCAAGCTGTGATTCTGCCTGGGAATACAGCTGTAAAAAAATGTGCAGGGTTTCTCCAAGAACGAGGCTTCTTTGTCTATCCGATTCTCTCTCCGACTGTTTCTGAGGGAAGTGAACGCTTAAGAATTTCTTTACATACTTATAACACTAATCAAGAAATTTCTGCTTTGGTTGATGCTTTAAATTCATACGTCGCATGCAGCAATTGATTGCAAAAATTCGTATTCCGCTGCTAATTTTTGTATTGGGGATTTGTGCTATTGCGGCAACGCAACACGCTCAAGTCTTTCCACAGTATTATACTTCACTGCTCTATAAGCAAAAACAAACTGAGCCAACTAAATTACCTGCAGGGGTTACTTCGAGTAGGATTAGAACCAGTGATAACATTGAACTTGAAGTTTGGCGCATGCAGAGCAAATCTGCAAATCTGACGCGAGGTAAAACTCTTATTTTTCATGGCAATGGCCAGACAGTTGACCAGTGTTTATACCTACTTGAGTGGATGGCAGAGCTTGGCTTTGATGCTTATGTTTTGGATTATCGTGGTTACGGCCGCAGTCAAGGCATTCCGACTGAGTCTGGGCTTTATCGCGATGCTGACGCGTTTTGGGATGCAGTAATTACGCCAGAAGATCAGGAAATTAATCTTGTTGGCTTCTCGCTTGGGGGTGGGCCCGCCGCGTACCTTGCTGCTAAGCACACGACAGATCGCGTGAGACGTTTAATTTTATTAGCTCCATTTAGTAGTATTCCCGATGTAGCGAAAGATCGTGGCTACCCCAGCTTTTTACAGCCGTTGATTCTACTTGAATTCCCGGTGCGGAAATATGTTGCTGAGCTAAAAGCCACAGACTTAATTATTGCACACAGCCCACAAGACCCGATTATTCCGTTTGAGCAGAGCGGCGAGATACTCCAGGCCTATCGTGGCACTGGTCGAAGCGTTCTAATTAAAACTTCTCAAGCCACTCATAATGATATTTTAGGCGCGACTAAAAGCCAGATTGACCCTTATTTTAAATAAATTAATAGTGCCACTGAGAGTACTAAAAGCCACGTTGATGCCCGTGGCGGTCACGACTCAGACTTTGCGTGAGCTTGATGGTGCTAAGCTTGCGCTGATCGAAACTCTGGATTAAATCTTTGATCTCAAGCCTTTCGATTTCAGCAGAAAGATCGCCTTCAACCCTTTGATAAATATTGATTAGATCGCGCCCTTGGCTAGTCACTTGATATTTTAGCTTGTAATGTTTAGCCAATATATTTTGTTCGACTTTGCGGGTTTCTCTGGCCTTTGTGCTTAGCGCATAAAATTGCGGAATTTGCTCACGCGTTACCAGCCTGCCTAAATACCAAGAAACAACCAGCGGATCTTCATTCGGACGCAAACTTCCATTTAACTTCCCTTGTTGATCTAAGCTGCCAACTGACTTCCAGCCTCCATTATGCGGGAATCCAAAATAACCACCGGAAGGACGCTTGTTGCCATAGGGGGTATAAAATAGTGGGTTACGCCCTTCTGGGTAATAGACTTGATATGATGGGTACTGCACTAAGTAAATCCGGTAATTATAAAAGAGAGCAAAGCAAAATGCTGAGGTAAATAAAAGTGTCGCCAGCCAGCCGGTTGGCCTGGCCTCTAGTGCTTTAGTTTTTATAAATTCAAAGCCAAATGCGGCAAGGAGCAGAGCTGGAATGATTGCCACGTAGAAGTGAGTGTTCGGGCGCCGGATGATGCATCCATAAGTAATTGCGCCAAATGCTAACCAAGCCAAAACGACGAATGCGTGCAATCGATACTTTTTATTCAGGCAATTTCCTACCATTTTAACTACTCCAAAAGCACTCAGGCAAAGCAGTAGTATGAGGTAGCGAGCTTCATTGTAGAAACAAAGCTTCATAAAATACTGTGGAAAGTTGTTTCTTAAAGAAAGCCCCTGTCGATTGTTGGTAGTGCGCCGTGCTAGGTAATTATAAATGGACCCAATATTGTCACTCTGTAAATAAGGAATGAAAAATATTGCTAGCGCAAATAAGCTAGGAAGTGTTGCCAGGGCGACTTTTAGAATCTCGCGTGGATAGCGGTATAGATATACAAAAGTTAGCAGTCCAATTGGGGCAAGCACAAAAATTCCGTCATAGTGTGCAAGTACTGCAAATGCCACCGCCAGATAAGAAAGGGCAAAATAGCGCATTGCCTGCTCGGAAGTTTGTTCTAGATTTTTAGTTTGTAATGCTTTAAGTGCAAGAATCAGTCCAGCAAGTGACCAGAGCACAACCAGGCTTTGATATTGCACAATCCTAGAAAACGCGATGAGAAAGCCATCATTTGCCACTAGCAATGCAGCTAATGACGCAACCCAGGGGGAGCGCTGGAGTGATAAATAATTAACAAGAATGAACACTCCAAGAATCGTAAAAACGCCAGCAAGCGCAAAAGGTAAACGCGCCAAAAATTCATTGGTTGTTTCTGACCCGATACTGGTAGCTAGTGGCATTAAAACTTCGACCGGACCTTTGGTATGAGAAAATAAAATGTCTTCTGTGCCGTCGTGAATTGCTGCGACCATGATCATCGCTCGCGCCTCATCGCCTTGAAATTCGGAAGATCCGAGGTGTGCAATACGAAAATAGGACCCAATTATTATTGCGGCAAGAAGGATGAAGGATGTTTTTAAATCTTTGTTGGCGCAGTTGATAGGGGAACGAGAGCGCTCACCAACATTGGGTCGAAGCGCAACATGGCCAATCAGAAGCGTCAATATACAGCTGCTGCCGATCGTCAGACTACTTGAGATCGGACCAGGGAGTAACTGTAATAAATAAAGTATTGCGGCGGCTGAAATAAAGCCAAAGCTACATTGAAAAAATGACTTTTCGTAGCTACTGTATTTGGTCTGAAAAAATACCTCACAGGCAACTACTCCAGGCAGCATCAAAGTCACTAAGGCTGCTAACCCTTGAGTGTATTGATTTGTTGGAAAAAGCGAAAAAAACGCAGCGAGTAACGCCAAACAACAAGAGCAGAAGATTTGATTCGTTTTAGTTGATTCGCGTAAGTGCATCACTTAGAATTTGTATTGCTTTGAGATAATCTGCAACGAGAATATGCTCCTCAGGAGTGTGATCTAGACTGGAATCGCCCGGCCCGTAGGCAAGCATTGGGCAATTCCAACTTTGGGCTAGAACATTCATATCGGAAGTGCCAGTTTTAAGAAATAACCTTGGTTCTAGCCCATGATGCCGAATTGCCGCGCGAAAGATGTTGGCTAAAGGCATCTTTTTATCAAAACGAACCGGGATTTCGCGCCCCATGGCGTGCAGATTGATATTGCTTGGCGATGAATTAAGCTTGATTAAATCTTCTTGGACACTTGCGGGATGAAATCCAATTCCCAATCTAAACCCGAGTGTTATTTTGCCGCGTTCAGTTAAACCATCAGACTCTGTATTGAAATTCTGAATTGTGAGGTCAATTGTCTCGAATGCGTTTGTCTTATGCTCGTTTTTGCCTGCTACCCAGTTTCGAACTGCTGTAAAGTAGTCAATCAACAGCTCCGCTACGGAAATATGTTGGTGCGCGCTGTGAGTCATTGATCGCTGGGCAGTTGCTTCTACGATTAACCGCCCTTTATATCCGAGGGTGATGCCGGCTGTTTGTGAAGGTTCTCCAATAATCACAGCATCAGGTGATTGCATTGTGCGTGCTAGATAGCGCGCACCTTTGGAGCTGGCAACTTCTTCTTCTACGGCGCCGACAACAGTAAATTCGGTATCAATATTTAAGGGTAAATTTGCAACAGCATACACAAAAGTAGCAAATGGTCCTTTAGCATCAACACTGCCACGCCCCGTCAACACTTCGCCGTGGGCAGTGTCAGTAATTGTTACTGGTAGTTCACCCTTCACAGTATCAATATGGCCTACGAGAGCAATTTTTCTTAATGCTCCAGGCTTGCCCCATTGGCCGACGACGTTACCAGCTTCATCAATGTGCGCAGATCGAAACCCTAAATCTTTTAATTCACAAAGTGCCCGCTCTGCGACAGCCCGTTCAGCTAAACTTGGTGAATAAATGCTCACAAGATCGTAGAGAAATCTGATAGCTTTTTCTTGATTCATTGTGCTTTGAAAATATGAGTTCCAGCTCCAGCTAGTGCTGAGCTGATGGGCCTACTAATATTTGCTGATGAAAGAATTACTCGCTGTACTCCGCCTGTAATTGCCTCAACTGCTCCCATGATTTTTTTCTTCATGCGACCTTCTGCCGAGACATAAGGGTCAACAGTTGTAGAAAGGTCTATTGTCGAAATTAAATTTCCAGGAGCAGCCGGCCCAAGCTTAAACTCTCTTAAAAGCCCCGGAACATTACTAAGAATAATCAGCGCAGTTGCCTCATATGCTTGTGCAAGCATGGCCGCAGCTCGATCTCCATCGACATTCATCATCAAGGAACTTTCTTCTGAAATTGCAGGAGGACAAATGACAGGAAAAAATCCACTTGCAAGTAATAGATCGATGAGTTTGCGATTAACGCGCGTAACTTTCCCCGTATTGTCACCGTGAAGAATAACTTTTTTCCCGTTTTCCAGCGCCTTTACGCTGGTCTTAATTGGTCCTTCGAAGATTCTACCATCTACTCCAGAAAGTCCGACGGCATTTACGCTGCGTTGTTGCAAGCCTTCGACTAAAGCCTTATTGCGTCTGCCACAATAGACCATTGTGAAAATTTCAAGAGTTTTTCGATCGGTAAAACGACTTTCAAATCCAGAGACAGAAGTTACAAAGCGCGGGGGGTGACCTAGTTTCTCGGAAATTTCATTTGTCTCTTCAGAACCGCCGTGAACAAGAATAGCTTTCTGTCCGTTGTGATGCAGTTGAGCTAAGTCGTCAAGCACTGGAGTATCGTCAATGCCTTTAGCGCCACCAGTTTTTACAATGATTACTCCCTCGCTTGTGCTTGTCATAAGATTCTAAACTGGATGTAAGCCTAAAAATTCCAAGCTTGTAGTTTCCTTAAACCCAGACATCAGATTTAAACTCTGAATGGCGTGTCCGGCTGACCCTTTAACTAGGTTATCAATTGCGCTGATTACTACAACGCGTCCGGTTTCAGGCTCAACTTCATAGCCGATATCAATAAAGTTAGTCCCGATTACGTATTTTGGTTCAGGATAGCGATAAATTCCTTTGCTTTCTTTAACGATACGTACAAAGGGCTCGTCTTTATAGTAGTCACGGTAAATTGTGCGAATTTCAAGATCGTTCAAGTTATTCTTGAGGAAAATTTGAGACGTGCTTAAAATTCCTCTAACAGCGTCAGTTGAGGTCGCTGTTAAATAAACTTGAGGCTTGCCGTTTTGATTCGTTAGTTGTTCGCTGATTTCTGCAACATGTCGATGACCTGTCGGTTTAAACGAACGCAAACTACCAGCCCGCTCCGGATGATGTGATCCAAGTGAAGGAGAAGCTCCGGCAGCAGAACTACCAACTTTTGCATCAATCATGACTGAATTGTCTTTTACGATGCCAGCGGCAAATAGTGGATAAAGTGCGACAATCGCACTTGTGGCAATACAGCCGCAGCCAGAGACTAAAGTTGCCGCGCGAATTTCTTCACGATGTAATTCGGGGCAGCCATAAATGAATTTTCCAATGTGCTGAGGAGCCCTGTGTTTTTCTCCATAATACTTTTCGTAGTCAGCAAGATCCCGTAGGCGATAATCTGCACCAAAATCAATAATTCGTGGCGCTAAATTGAGAAATGCTTCCATGCGATCTTGGCTTAATCCGTTTGGTAAGCAAATGAAGAGACAATCAACTGGTTCCAGATCCTTAATCGATGAATATTTTAACTTAGTCGCGCCCCGCAAATTGGGATGTGTCACGTGGACAAGTTTCCCTGCATTGGATTCGCTCGTGACTTGATGAATCGTTACTTGAGGATGACCGAGCAAAAGTCTTAGCGCCTCGCCTCCAGTATATCCCGATGCTCCTACGACAGACACTCTCATAAATCATCCTTATGCTTAGGCTTGAACTTGAACTTGAACTTGAACTTAACCTTCTTACCTTAACCTTCCCCTAATTCTTTTACCCCGCGCATTCAATCACATAATCCACAATCTTTCCTGGAATATCTACCCCAGTAACCGCAATCGAATTGCGAAACTCCATCGTATAGTTGACTTCATTGACTAAGTAACCTTGTGGTGTTTCAAAAACATCAATTGCGACAATATCTCCAAGCACAGCCCGAGCAGCAGCTTCGCAGATATTTTTCAAGTCCGTATTTAATTCAACTTTTGAAGCTTTCCCGCCACGTGCCGTGTTAGTGATCCAATGATCGGCCTTGCGATAAATTGCTCCAATTAACTCTCCACCGACAACGAAGGCTCGAATATCTTGATTGCCTGAGTCAATGAATTCTTGAATATAGTAAGTCGAATGATGGTACGACCCGAGAGTTTTCTTGTGCTCTAAAATTGCTTCTGCTGCGTCACGGTCATTGATTTTCGCAAGTAATCTTCCCCACGAACCAACCGCAGGCTTAAGCACTACTGGGTAGCCAAGCTGTTCGATCGCCAAGAGAGCTGATTCTGGAGTGTAGGCAACTAGATTTCGCGGAATCGGAATGCCTGCTTTAGAGAGCGCAAGAGAAGTAAGTAATTTATCCCCACAAATATTCGCCGTGTCGTAGGAATTAATCGTGCGCACTTCACGGTCGTTATAATATTTCAAAGTGTGTAATGCACGCGAGTGATTGATACAACGCTCGAGAACAATGCGGTAGGGGAGACTCATTTGGTGTAAGTCTAAAATTACTTCACGGTCATCTATTCTTTGAAAGTCGACATCGCGCGCACGAAATGCATCAAAAATCATTTTCTCTTCTGGACGGACCAGCGAACACAGTACTGCTATTCCTAAA
This sequence comes from bacterium, assembly GCA_016786595.1. NCBI lineage: Bacteria > bacterium. The sequence continues at coordinate 139,012 of JAEUWB010000003.1, forward strand.
TCTTTTGCCATAAATACTCTTTGCCTTGAGATAAAATATAAAAGCCCAGCCTCATCAGAGGTCTGGGCTTTACGAATCATAAATTTTCTGGATTTTTATTCGCCCCAGTCCTCTTCTTCTTCGGGGGCTTGTTTAAGCTTAGGGGGGCTGACACTGATTACTTCTAGCTCTTCACCGCACTCGCCGCAGTCAAGTAATTCACCGATTTCTGCCCCTTGTGGTAAAGCAAATTCTCCCGCACATAGTGGGCATTGAGTTTGTGTATTTGGGTCACTCATATTAGCCTCCAAGCATGTCAGGTATTTAGCATTATTTAAATTATATTGTAAAGTAACAGCCGGGCGATAAGAGGGCATTTTAAGCGATATTTAGCCCGACTTAAAATAGCTGAATTAGCAATTGGCAAGGAACTTCACAGATGAAAGGCATATTTGTGACTGGCAATGGCACTGGAATTGGAAAAACAGTCGTCTCGGCGATTCTAGTTAAAGCTTTAAATGCAGACTACTGGAAGCCGTTGCAGGCCGGCTCACTCGATTGCACAGACCGGGCAACTGTTGCAAACTTAACAAGCCCGACTAACTCAGTTATTCATCAGGAGACCTATGTGCTCGGCACGTTTGCTTCGCCGCATGAAGGCTCACAGAAAGAGCAAGTTGAAATTGATTTCTCTCGATTGACGCTACTCCCTAAAGCTAATCGACCACTCATTGTCGAAGGCGTTGGTGGGATTATGTCGCCAATTAGCGCTGAACACTTAAATCTTGATTTTATCAAAAAAATATCATTCCCTACGCTAATTGTCTCGCGCACATACCTAGGCAGCATTAACCATACGCTAATGACAATTGAGATTTTAAAGCAAAACCAAATACCGATTTTAGGACTGATTTTTAATGGCGATCGAAACTCATATAGTGAAGATTTCATCACGAAATATAGCACTGTAGCGAATTTAGGCTTTATTCCGACGCGCCGCTCAATTGATGCAAGCTGGATTCAAGAGCAAGCTTTTAGCGTCCAGGAGGCAGTTGATCGGGCCTTCACACAATTCTGGTCTAGCTGTGCGTAATTCTGTATTCCCACTTAATCTTGGAATTTATGCTTGGGGCGAAGTATCTGCTGCTGGTAGGTCTCGACTAGAGTCGTTACAAAACTTGCAAGCAGGAAAGGGGAATTTCTCTAATTTGCAAAGCCGTCTAGGACAAATTGCCGTCGGTCGAGCTTCTGCCGACCTGCAAATCGATCTTGAGCAATTGTATCAACGTCATAATTCGCTACGCGATGTTGACCGCGTTACTCAACTTGGAGTGCTTGCCGCACTTGAGGCGGGAACAGCCATCAACCGTGGGCAAGTTAGTTCTATCGGGGTGAGTTTTGGATCATCACGAGGTGCCACAGATTTATTGGAAAAACACTATGGGGATTTTCTTGATAAAGGAAAAGTTTTTGCAAAGTGCTCGCCGACAACTACTTCAGGAAATTTAAGTTCCTGGGTTGCCCGCGTTTTAGGGCTATCTGGAGTGGCAATTGACCATTCTATGACTTGCAGCACTGGCCTCCAGTCAATTTGCAATGCGATTGCCTGGATTAATGCTGGATTGGTTGAAGCGATGATTGTCGGCGCAAGCGAAGCGCCACTTACAGACTTTAGCTTGGCGCAAATGCAGGCCTTGGGGATTTATTCTGTCTTTTCAGCTGACCAAAGACCTTGCCGCCCGCTTGGCAGCGAGCAAAATACTTTCGTTTTAGGCGAGGGTGCAGCTGCGTTTTATCTTGCACCACTTGGAAAGCTAAAATTACCTGCAGTTGCCTGCATTGAATCTTTTGGCATCGGGTTCGAAGTTGATGCTGGGCATACCTCAGTTTCTCCAGATGGAGTTGGTATTCGTGTGGCGATGACCCAAGCGCTCGATCGCATGTCTAAAGACCTGCCCGTTGATGCAGTTATTTTGCACGCTCCAGGAACGCTACTTGGAGATTGCGCTGAAATGTCTGCGTTCAATGCAGTCTTTAAAACTTTAGGGCTACCTGTCATACTTTCGAATAAACAGTTAATTGGCCATACTTTTGGCGCAGCTGGAGCCTTAAGTTTAGCTTATGCTTGCCAAATTTTTAACGGCTTGAATCCGACTCCATTGCAAGGTCAAATCACAAGGCCAATCCAAAAAATTATGATTAATGCCTTGGGTTTTGGCGGGCAGGCGATTAGCATGATTGTTACCAAAGGTGAGGTTAATTGATGATGCGATTTATTATTCTTCATGGAACGCAATCTAGTCCTCAAGCAAACTGGTTCCGTTGGCTTCAAGGAGAGTTAGAGCAAGCTGGACACCAAGTCATAGTGCCCCAGTTCCCAACACCGGAAGGGCAGAGCTTAGCGAATTGGCTTGAGACCTTCGCGCAAGAATGTGGCGAGATTGATGCCGAGACGATTTTAATTGGCCATAGCATTGGAGCAACTTTTGCCTTGCGCTTATCAGAGCAAAGCAGACAACAAGCCTACGCAGCATTTTTAGTAGCTGGATTTATCCGTAAACTCGATAATCCCGAGTTCGATCCCCTGATTGAAACTTTTGTAGCAGAACCTTTCAACTGGAAGAAAATCCAAACCAACTCTTTATATTTTCAAATTTGGTCTGGGACTGACGATCCTTATGTGCCAGTCGAATACGCTCAAGAAATTGCAGCGTATTTAGGGATTGAACCAGTGCTTGTTCCAGGAGGCAAGCATTTAAATTCCGCGGCTGGCTACCGAAAATTCCCAGAACTTTTGGAGCAAATTGAGATTTTAATTAATGGCTAAGATCGTAGCTTAGAGCGTTTCACGTTAAAGTTTAGCTATAAGTGACTCGCCTGCGGCGAGCAGAGATAATTTTATTATGAAACGCTCTAATTAGAGCTCCCTTATTCGAGTGGTAAAGTAAGCTTAACCACTCAATACTTTTCTGGTAAACTCTACTTTACCAATGCTTGAAGAGCTTAAAAACATTGAAAATATCCTGGTCACTCAGCTACAAACAAGCTTTCAGCGCTATTTACTCAACGAAATTAATTTACGCAATAAATTGATCGTTATCTCCGAAGCCAGAGGTGCGGGGAAAACAACTTTACTTTTACAAATCCTTAAACAAAGCAATTTACCTGCTAAGCAAAAATTATATTTTAGTGCGGACAATATACTAGTTGCTTCACTAGGACTTTTTCGTGTTGCTAGGGAGTTTCATGCCTGAGGCGGAAAACTGCTACTAATTGATGAAGTCCATCGCCATAAGAATTGGGGCCAGGAAATAAAAAATATTTACGACAGCTTCCCTGCATTAAAATTAATTATCGCAGGTAGTTCTTCGCTTGAGTTGCAAGCTAAGTCTACAGACTTATCACGTCGCGCCATCCGTTATCCTTTATGGGGCCTATCTTTTCGAGAATACCTAAATTTAACACTAGGCCTGTCGATCGAGCCGATTGAACTGAATCAGATCTTTACTAATCATATCGAACTTGCCTCGGACTTAAAATTACCAGCCGATCTACTCCGGCATTTTCGCGATTATTTACGTTTTGGCGTCTATCCGTATTTTAATGAAGGCATTAAGGAATATCCGCTGTGCGTGCAAGAAACGATCGAGAAAGTTATTGCCGAAGACATCCCAATGATTTTTGGCATGAAGGCCGATCGTGTACAAATGCTCAGGCGTTTATTGCAAATCGTTTCTTCAGCTCCACCGTTTACTTTAGAGGTAAATAATTTGAGTCAGGAGCTAAGAGTTTCTAAAGAGTATTTAATGCTTTATTTAAGATACCTAGAAAAGAGCGAGTTAATTACTATCCTTGGACAACGCGCTAAGGGCAAAAAAGTTGGTAGGAAATCTCCCAAATTATATTTAAATAACCCCAATTTATTTTTTGCAATCAATACGGCGCAGAGACTTGAAATTCATCTCGCTTCTGTGCGAGAGAGTTTTTTTCTGCATCAAGTGCGAGTGAAAACTGGTGTTTTTATCGACTCTGAATATGATTTTGTTTTGGAGCATGGTTGCCGTGTGGAGATCGGGGGTAGAAATAAAAAATTAAAGACCACGCAGCAAGTAACCGAAGTCTATTCCGCCTTAGATGATATTCAAATTGGCTTTGCCAATAATATTCCGCTTTATCTATTTGGGATGCTCTATTGAGATAAATAATTAATTCAACGGGTATACGGTGAAACGCCCTAGTGTTCCATTCCGAGAAAAACAAAACTACCAACTCCAAGGAAAATAATATTTGCTGTCCAGCTGGCTAAAAGCGGTGGGATTAATTCGGCACTACCCAGCGAAGTGGCAAATGCATGGACGACATAGTAGCTAAAGCCTAAGGCCACTGCCGCAACGAATCCTACTGTTAAAGTGCCCGACCGCGCAGATTTCAGTGCAAAAGGAAAAGAAAAAAGCACGGCTAGGCAAGTAATAAATGGAAAAGAATATTTGTTATAGTACTGCACTAAAAAACGCTTTACTGAAACGCCTTCTGCCTTCAACTTGTCTATATAAGTTTTAAGTTCAGAACGACTCATCGTCTCTGGTTCACGATTACGTTGATAAAAATCCTCAGGTGTTTGATCGATTACTAACGGCAAATTGCGATACTTTGAAATGTGCATTGGTTGGCCAGGTGAATAACCAACTTCGACAACTTTGCTCATTGACCAACCTAGTTCCTCGCCGAGCCAATCCGCACTGCGCGCTTCGGTAAAACGCTTTAAGGAAAATTCGTTGCTATCGACATCAATCGAGCTGATTTGATTTAGTGTGGACTGTCTAGAATTATAGTAGCCAACTTGATAAAAGCGCTCTCCTGAGCGAAACCAGAAATTTGAACGATCGTAGCGCCCTTTCTCAAATTTCCGCTTAATATCGAGATGATAAATTTCATCGACTTTATCAGATGCCCAGGGAACAATTGTTTCATCACTTAGTAAAAGTATACCCGCAAGCATCATGCCACTTGTCAGTAGTGGCATGGCGAGTGAAAATAGACTCATGCCACACGCGCGCATTGCCGTAATTTCTGAACGCTGAGATAAGCGTCCGATGCTTAAAACTGTGGCAACCAGTATTGCCACAGGCAGCATTAAGTGCAGAATCACGGGGATATTAAAAATTATATAGGAAAGAACATCTCGAATTTGTGCACCTTCGCGGATGAAATCATCAATCCGTTCGAAAAGATCGACAATCACAAACAGTGCCGTGGTAATTGCAAGCGTTAAAGCCAGTGAGCTTAGAAATTGCTCTAGTAGGTAACGATAAAGTAATGGTATTCGCTGGTACATACTTACTCTAGGGCATTTTTATCTGTAAAAGCTCTGCGTTGTGTGAAAAAGCGCATGAAATTTTTAAGGCTTGAGGCAAAACGATCGCTGATCGTCATCCAATCCTCAGATTCCGCAAGGCGAAAAATATAAATACTTAGTGCTATGAAAATTATGTTCGGTGCCCATACGAAAAGCCCAATCGGCTGATAGCCTTCTTTGCCTAGGGCACTAACGATTGCCAGTAAGATATAGTAACTAACAATCAAGACAATGCCGACAATCACGCTCACTGTTAGACCCCAAGAATTTCCGCCGCGACTGGGCTGAACTCCTAATGCCAATCCAGCAAGTGCAACGCAAAGACAAGCAAAAGGAATGGCGTAGCGGTAGTGTCGCTCGACAAGTAAGCTCCACAGTCGCTTGCGTTCGTCTTTAGAGAGTTGTTTGCGATTGGTATGCAGGTTAGCAATCGTAGCATCAAGTTCGCGACGGGAAAGCTCACTTGATTTTTTGCCTTTTTGCGCTGGACCACCTTCGACTAAAGTGTCGTAATCAACATTGATGTTATTGATATCGAATTGGGTGACATTAAATGTCGTGCCGTGACCTTCAAGCATGTTTCCATCAAAAAGCCTTAGTGTCAGTAGGCGTGAACCCTCGTCAGATAGAATTTGTGCTTGCTTTGCAATAAACGTTTTTTCTTGTCCTTCGCGTTGGTCGGCAATTAAAACTTTTTCTAACTCGGAACCATCTTCGTTGCCTTTCTCGGCATAGATTGTAAGCCGGCCCAGTGAAGTAAATGCACCAGGTATAATTGAAGCCGATGTTACCTCCCGGGCAATTTGAAAAAGCCCAAGACCAAGGCGATAATTTGCTTCAGGACGAAGAACTTGGGTCACGATTAATGTGCATAACACTAGCCCTGCTGAAAAAATTACGACTGGAAAAGCTAGTGCGCGCAAGCTTAATCCCGCACTTCTGAGTACAATCAGCTCGCTTTCTGCGCTTAAGCGACTAAAGCCGACGATCACGCCAATTAGTAGCGACATTGGTAAACTGACTTCTAGGAAGCGTGGAATGATGTATGAGAATAAAGTTAAGATTTCAATTAAAGAGACATTTTTATTAACAACTAAGTCTAGGAGTTTTAGAACACGCGTTAAGAAAAGAATCCCTGTAAAGACAAAGAGTGCGACCGTAAACGGCACTGCAACTTCCCTTAAGATATAGCGATGGATTATTTTCAATGGGCTTTTAGGGTTTCTCTACAAAAGTAGTTCTTAACTAAAAAACCTCAGCGACCACCATTGTCAGCGTTGGGGTGGATCAAGTGCTCTTAAAATTTTACTGCTTGTCAAAATTCCGCGTAGATCAGCAGTGAAACTTAAAGAAACTCTACACTTGTGTAAAACGCTTAGAACGATCTGCGTCTTTGCGTTTCTTCTTTTGAGCTTCTTTAGATTTGCGCTTGCGCTTCTCAGAAGGCTTTTCGTAGAAACGTCGGGCCTTGAGCTCCTTAAACAAGCCTTCGCGAATGAGTTTACGCTTTAAGACTCGCATTGCTTTCTCAAGATTTTGGTCAACAATTATTTCAATCATTCCGACTATCTAGTCCCTCTAAATAAGATTAATAATTATAAAAATGCTTGCGACCTTCTTCACGGCGCAAAAAGTCGCATCAGACTAGTGTAAATCTGCTTCGATTGCAAGTTTCGAGAGGCATCAATTTTATCGCAAATTTACACATTTTAAAGATATTTGCCGCCTAATATTGAGTAATTTTATCAATAAGAGTATAAGTCCCTCTCTGTAAAACTTAGGCAATAGAGAGTAAATATTATGGATAAATCTGAATCAGTTCGACAACTCGGTGAAGCAATCGATTTACTAGGCATGGTTGAATATTTGCTGGACCGTGCGCCTCGCGAAAATCTTTCTACGAGTGGTGGATTGCCTTGGGGTGGCATCAAATTGACTTTAAGACAAAGCAAGCAAGCTGTCATGGAAGCTCGCGAAAAACTTTCTCGTGATTCCCGCTATGAAAGTATCATTGCTCCGTCGCTTTCGGACCGTGTTCAGCAAATTCCTACTGGACGTGCGCGCGAAATCGTGGCTGATAATGTTAAGAATAGTGCTGTTAACGATTAATCCATAGCAACTGTTCTTAGAAAAGATGCGCCACTTTACAATTTTGCTCTTAGCCTTGAGCACACTATCCGGGTGTGTGACTAAACGTCAGACCGCTCCTCTTGACTACGGAACAACTGCGGAGAAATTAAAAGGTGCCTTATTGCGAGAGGAAACTACTCGCCCCGGTGTAGCGTTGAGTGGTGTGCGTAAAGATGCGAATGCACTTTTTACCTTTCTTCAAGCTGAATTACTTTTACGTGAAGATAATTATGAAGCTGCAGAGCAAGCCTATGAGGAGGCTTTGCGGCTGAGTCCCGAAGAAGCTCCCGTAATTCGCAAACGGCTAGTGCAACTTTACTTGCGTTCGGGCAAGGTCGAGTCTGCAAAACAGGAACTAGAACAAATCCTGACAAGCGATCGCACGGATAATGAATTATTACGACTCTATGCAGGGTTGCTTGCAGCAGAAAAGAATTTTGCTGCTGCGACAAAGCTCTATGAAGAGTTGATGAACCGCACACCTGATAATCAGGATAACTATATTTTTCTGGCAAGTTTACAAGCCGATCACGGTGAAGTGTCTGCAGCAATTGCAACTTTGCAAAAATTAGTTAAGCGCATTCCTGACTCGGTATTGGGCTATTATTATTTAGCGCGGATTTACCAGAGTACGGGGAACTATAAGGATTCTGATCGCTATTATTTAGAAGCTCTAAAAATTAATCCTGGTTCTGAATCAATTCAACTGGATCGCGCACGTGAATTAGTAATGCAAGGTAAAACCGAGCAAGCAATTAGTATTTGCCGCGAACTGATTAAAACTAATCCGCATAATACCTCTGCACGCGAATTTTTAACCCAGCTTTTCTGGCAAGGGAAAAAATATAATGAAGCTTTGGGTGAGTTAAAAGCCTTGCAAGATGCCGGGGCAAATCCCAATGAAGTGCGACTCAGAATTGCGCTAATTAACCTCGAGAAGCAGGAATATGAAGCAGCGATTACGGAACTATCTTTAGTTTTAGCTGAAGAACCCGAGCAATCCAGAGCCAGATATTTCCTCGCTTCAGCTTTGGTGGCAACTAATCGCGCTAGCGACGCTTTGCAAGAACTAGATAAAATTAAAAGCGACCAGGCAATGTACCTTGAGTCGCGCATGCTTGGGTCGTATATCTCTGCAAAAAATAAAGATTATCCACGTGCAATTAATTTTATTAATGCTGCGCGGCAAAAATATCCCGAAAATAAAGATCTCTTAGGCTACTTAGTGACCTTGCAGCAACAATCAGGCGATCGTCAGGGCGCTTTAGAAACGGCAAATAAACTAATCGAAGTCGATCCAACGAATGAGTTAAACTTATTTAACCTCGGCTATCTCTACGATCAGCAAGGCGATCGCGTGAAGGCTTTGGCAACTATGCAGCGTGTAATTGCGATCAATCCGAAGCATGCCGCAGCGCTGAATTTTATTGGTTACGCTCTAGCTGAAGAAGGTAAGGACTTAGTTGAAGCTGAAAAGCTTGTCAGGCGTGCGCTCGAAATTGAACCGAAGAATGGATATTATTTAGATAGTCTAGCTTGGGTTTATTACCATCAAGCCAAATATAAAAAAGCAAAGGAGACGCAGTTAAAAGCTTTAGAACTTGTACCTGATGATGCAGTGCTGCTTGAGCATCTCGCAGAGATTGAGCTTAAGCTTGGCAATTCCTCTACGGCACAGGAGCTTTTCAAGCGCGCTTTGCAAGCAGCTCCGCAGTCCGAAGATCGCAGCAGCATTGAGCGTATTGAAAAACGCCTAGAGTCTCTAGACTTACGCTAGTGAGCCGCGGTTAAGTCCGCCCTCAGCTCAACCTCAAATTTAATCATAGTTTCCCTAGGGTTGATCCTCTGTATAACTTGTAAAATTATCTACGAGATTCTCGCAAATACCTTATTATGCTTATGTTGCTGCGTTAACCAGTCGATATTTACAGTAAGCGTTGATATCTAAACTTTTATGAGTTCACAGACTTTATTGAGATTACATTCTGAGCGAGGATTCACATTGATTGAATTACTTGCCTGCATTACATGTATCGGGATTTTATCTGCGGTTGCAATGACAGAAATCGCGCAGTATCGAGTGAAAGTTTATGACAGAATTGCTTTTAACGAAGTGCGATCGTTAATGCTTGCCAATGAAGCTATCTATGCAGGGACTCAAGCGTACAATACAGTTACCTGCGGCGGGGCTGAATGCGAAACTACGCTATCTGGGTATAAGAAAACTAAATCTCTCGCGATCGGTTCAGGTGGAACTGATACAGCGCCAACAACTTACGCTGGAAAGGGCTATGTTTCTTATGCCTGCCATCCAAAAGGTAAAAAAGTTTACATTTTCGTTACCCTCGATTCACCTCCTGGGCTTGCTCCGATTGTCTGTGCAGGTTTACCGAACAATAAGATCACAGCTAAGACTGCAACGGCTGTTGGAGGTTGTCCTTCTGTAGCTAGCGATGATGCTCAAGCGCTCTTTATTAAGGCATACTTTAATGCAGCGTGCTTTGGTCTTGCGCTCTAGCTAGCCTTTCTTAAGGCAAGTTCCGCACTCTGCTTGCTTAGTTATTCACCAGTCATTGCGAACAAAGTCCGTTCGACTGCGCTCAGGACAAGTTCCGCAATCTGTTCACTTAATTATTAAATATCGGTTAACAGATTGCCGCAGTCGACCAAATGGCTTTGGTCTCCTTCGCAATGACTTAGGTCGCACACAGATTGCGATCTGCCGCAGAGCTTTCCTAGCTTATTAAGCTCCGGAGCAACCTCCCGTGCTGAAGAGATTCGCCAAGATTGGACAAATCAAACTTTCCTAGAAGCGTTTCCAGATATATTGGTTGGTGACCTCATGATGGAAAAGAATCTCTTCTGTTTTAATCATCGTGCCCAGCAATCTCGGGCAACGATCCGCTGAGGCAGCTTTCAACTCGTAGAACTTTTCATGCGAACCCTCTCCAAGCAATTCTTTCATGTATTCGCTGCCCTTAAAGTGGCGAATTGCATCATAGATATTATCTGGCAAGAAACGTGTGCGCGTGCGCCGCGAATCACTATCAAGTTGCTCAGTGATTGGCCCAGTTAATCCAGTTTTAAACAACGAGTAAATTGTCATGTAAGGATTAGCGTCAGGGGCAACGGTGCGGACCTCGACACGTGCTGACTTTTCATTTCCTAACGGAATGCGAATCATCGAAGTGCGGTCGACTGCAGAAGATTTAATTTGATTTGGGGCTTCATAATTTGGATCTAAGCGACGGTAAGCATTTACGCTTGGATTCATAATTAAGCATAGCTCGTTAGCGTTGTTGAGAATGCGGTCAACAAATTCCCAGGCAAAGGTTGAAATCCCTTCTTGGCCGTTTTTATCGTAAAACAAATTCTTGCCATCCCGTGAAAGCGACATATTCGTATGCATGCCACTACCGTTAATGCCAGCCATTGGTTTTGGTAAGAATGAAGCAGTCATTCCCAAATCGTTAGCAATTTGTCGAGCAAGTAATTTGTAGAGTTGAATTTGATCGGCCCCAAGCAGTGCATCGCAATACGAGTAGTTTAATTCGAACTGCGAAGGCGCGACCTCAGGGTGATCCTTTTCATTTTCAAAGCCAAGTGCACGTTGCGCTTCGGCAAAGCGGTCAATAAACACCTTGAGTCCATCTTTTGGTAGCGAATGGTAATATCCTCCGCTGGAGACGAATTCGAAGCCTTGACGCGAATTAAAGGTTTGCTCAGCATTGAGGCCCTGAAAGAGAAATCCTTCGATCTCGACAGCAACGTTAGCAACTGTCTTATCTTTTTTCCAAAGTTGTTCGGTAAAATTACGCAGCATGCCACGCATATCTGATGCATAGGATGAGCCGTCGCGATCGCGAATTAGACCAAACACAAGAACTTTGCCTGGGCCAAAAACATCAGAAGGTAAAAAGCGCGTTGACCCCCAGTCAATTTCTAGTCGTAAATCTGATTCACGCACAACGCTAAATCCACGAATTGATGAACCGTCAAACGTCAAGTTGTCATGCGACTTGGTCAGAAACTTTTTATCGTAGTCAAGCATGTGGAAACGACCTTCGAGGTCAGAAAAGCAAACTGTCACGGCCTTAAGTCCCTTTTCGTCTGTCATGAACTTCAAGGTATCTTCTTTAAGCTTGTCCTCGGGGGTGCGATTTAGGACACTCTTCTTTGCTTCAAGATTTACTTCTTCTAGCTCGTCGTAAGTCATTTCTAGAAAATTCTTGATTTTATAGGTCATATGCTCCTTTTATCACTTCTCGTGCTTTAGTGTTAAAATCTATAAAATTATTATAACTGTACTGAGATTTATAATAAAATTATATTTACAAATGCCTAATTTGTTGAAAATTATGCTAAGTACCTGGAATTTATAGATTTCACTCGTTGAGTGGCGGATTTCTAGAGAAAATCGCTAGGATGGAACGCTATTTTTTTAACAAAATTATAAGCTATAACCAGCGCCGAACTTTTATTGATAACTAAACCTGTATCCCTCATGTCAGCGCCGAATAAATTATTTATAATCTTGCAGTTTTGCTTAATTTTTTGCGGATGCTTTTCCACTAAAGTTTACCTTAAAGATCAATCCCTGGAAGGATATTTACCAATTTCCAATCAGACTTTAAACCAAATTGAATCGGTTTTAAAAACGCGCAGTGATAAAATTCAAGTCATTCGCGCAAAATATTCTGGTAGTGCAAAAGCTAGCGTGGGCACCCAATCTTTCACGCAAACTTTACTTTTCGCTAACGAAGAGGACTTAAGGACTGATTTTTTTGATCCAGCCCTAAATACTCTGTTTGCAGCTGTTGTAGTGCGTAAGGATACTATGACAGTGCTAAACCCGCGAGAACGCCTGGTTTATCTTGCCGACGAAGCGCCGACATCCGAACGTATGCGGGATTTGTTATTTATTCCACTCTCGACTAAGCAAGCAAGCTTTTGGCTCAGCGGTTATTTTTTCCCATTTGAATCGACGTTGATTAAGCAAAGTAGCGCTGCTAGCGACCCACAGACGCAACGCGACTTACTGCGCTATGATTTACAAGATGGCAGCGTATATTTGATTGATTTGTACGAGACGCGCCCAATTCGATTACGCTGGTTCTCCGGTGTAGATCAAGTCTTGAGTTTTGACTCGACCTTACAGTGGCAATCAGAGGGTAAGCTCTCCTGGGTTGAGATCGATCTTCCCGATCAAGACTTGCAAATCAAGCTCGATGTCGATCGCTTGAATTTTGCTAGTCAGCCGGGAAACCTTGAAGCCCCATTCAGGCTTTCAATCCCAGATAACTTTAATGTAAAGGCTCTTGAGCACCCACAAAGCCACCCTTACGAAGCAGGCTTAGGGATCCTTTTTTAAGAGCTTCACGAGTTAGTTTAATTGTCATCGAGGTGTAAACTAAAATTACACCGCCGAGAATCACTGGCCAAAATACACCAATTTGCAGTTGCGTTGATGGTACCGATCCCAGCCCAATAATGATCAGGGCAAAGGGGATGTGTGCGATCATTAAAATAAAGCTATGCACCATGAAAACTAGGCTGCCCATATTGGAGATTACTTGTGAGGGAGCTTCCCAGTCAAAACGCGCATAGTAGCAGCCTGTGCGTAGTGCATAGGCAACAAGTAGAATGCTTGTCGCAATATGTAGTCCAACATAAAGAATTAACCCGAGGGTGTTATAGGCCAGGTTAAAGCCTGAGATTAGCGCCATTAATATTGAAATCATGCCTGTCGCAGTTGCAAAGATTGCAAACTTGATTGTGACGTAATCTCCAACCCAAAGCGGGGCGGCGCGCAGCAGCGTAGGGTAGGAGCGCCCCTCTAAGCTGATTGTCGGGTAAACAAAGCGTCCGACGATTGCTCCAAGGACACAGCTATTTAAGATGTATGCCGAAATTAGTAATCCCGAAGACCACCAATCTGTTCCCGAAAGATCACTTGGTGGGCGTGCAGCAAGTTGCTTAAGATGCCCTAAGTAGAGAATGCCCAGCGAGACAAAAAGTATTAACTGCACAAGCTGGCTCATGTCGCGCGTGAGAGTATGCCACTCTTTTGATAGAATCGCGCGGTATTGAGCAGGTAGTAGATCGGCGAAAATGATAGTTGATTCATGGGCAGATTTTTCTTGCGTGGTTGATTGCGAGTGTCCTTGAAGAAACAAAAATTCATAAGCTAGGAAGGCAACAGCTGTAGCAGCCAGTGCACTTGAGAATAATAGTAAAAATTCGAGTTCAGGATTAGCGGCTGAACCTTGAGGCAGCAGTGGGGCGAGCAGGGCAGAAGTTGCCCATGCAGGAGGGAACCAGAACTCAAGATAGCTATTGCTCGTTAAATTATATTCGATGATTTGGCGAATTGAGCTAGTCGCTGAAGAGTGCAGACTGTTTGCACCACTGTGCAGATAAAGTAGCAAGATCGCAACGACTACAAAGGAAATGATGGTTAGTATTTGCCGCAAGCGCTCAGGGGGGCAAAGCGATACAAGTAACGTCGCCACGCAAGCTCCAAGCCCAGCAGGAATTGTGAATAAGAGAAACACAATTGCCAAACTTTGTAGTGTATAAACTGGAGAGAGGTTCAGGGCATCAGCTAGTGCAAGTAGTGCGGGGATGGAGAGTAACGCCATGACCCAGCTTGAATTAATCATACTGACAGTGAGTCGATTAAAAAATAATGCAGTTGGAGAAATTGGAGTGACTAGTAGTAATGATAGATCGGCAGATAAGTAGAGAAAATTTAAGGCACCAACGATATTGGAGAAGCATAATAAAACAAAAATTACAGATGTTAATGAAGAAATTAACCTGCGTAGTGGATAAATTAGATCTTGCCCATTGCCATTAATGCTACGGAGAGATTCAAGCGATGCAAAATATATGACAACGCTAATGCCCGCAATCGTTAGCAACAAAATGAGTGCGCGAGGCCATTCTTCGCTTTTCAGTCGATTCTTAAACGATAGTAGCGCCGGTCGAAAAGGTAAGAATAGCATGCTGGCTTTAACCTTCCGGACGTTCGATGATTTCCAGAAAAACCTGCTCTAGGTCGCGGTCCTCGGTGCGCGCTTCTTTGTACAAATCTTCAAGCGTTCCGTAAGCAATGATTCGCCCATTTTTAATTATCGCAAGTTTGTGTGCCAACTCCTCAGCAACGCTTAAGGAATGCGTTGACATAAAAACAGTTGTTCCTGCCTGAGTTAATTCGCGAAAAGTATCTTTGAGAAGTTTTGCTCCTGGAGGGTCAAGCCCGACCATCGGTTCGTCGACAACGAGTACTTGCGGATTGTGAATTCGTGCGGCGCACATCATTAAGCGTTGACGCATGCCATGTGAATAGCCATCAATTAGGTCGTGCTGGGCACGCTCTAATCCATAACGCTCAAGTAATTCACTGATACGCACGCGCGCTAATTTCGGGTCTACGCGATAAAGATCCGCCATGAATTGCAAAAATTCGCGACCTGTTAATTTACCATAGATATATGGCCGGTCGGGAACAACGCCCATAATACTCTTAGCTTCAATCGGATGAGTTTGAATATCATAGCCACCAATGCGAATTGTTCCAATTGTCGGTCGTAGAACTCCTGTCATCATGCGAATTGTTGTCGTTTTTCCAGCGCCGTTAGTTCCCAGAAAGGCAAAAAGATTACCACGCTCGACCGCGAGGGAAACGTTGTCTACCGCTAAAAATGAGCCATAACGCTTTGTCAATTGAGATAATTCAATCATAAAGCTTTACCTACTAATTCTGGGAAGGCACTTTCTAGTTTTAAGTTTTCTTGCTCTGGCGCATCGATCGCATTGCAGTAAATTTGATGATCGCGTCGCAGCACGAACATTTCTAGCCCTGGGAGTAATGAGCGGGTGTTGAGATATGTTTGAAAGTCTCTTGGAAAAGTTAGCTTATACTGATTCCCAGCAACTTCTTCGAGGCGCAGTGGCTGAGGAAACGGCAACTTAAATGTTTTTTCTAAGCCGCTATTTTTCATCGCCAATTCTAGGTAATCGTGAATACCATCATTTCGTGCTGTAATTGTTAACGTGCCCCACTTAATTTTTGCTTCGGCATGGGTGAGTTGATGGCTAACGTCGAAGGATGCTGCGAAATTAATATCTGCTGTGTGCGATCGATTGAAAGCTGAGACATTGAGTACTCCATCAAGCTCCCATGTAGAGATCTCGTCTTCCATAAAAGTACTTTCGATGATCCCAACACAAGAGTCTTCATCGTTTTTAACTCTTACGCCGAAGAGTTTCTTCCCATTCGTTAAAGCGGAAAAAATACTGTTATGTTGTCGATTGTGACGTTCGACAAGTCGATTTGTGCCAATTACAAAGGTTGGTACCCATGTAATAATCAAAAGCATGCTGATCATTCGTGGCAGTAATCTTGAAGACATTGCCGTGTAGTCCTAGTTACCTGATTTTTGCTGGGCACGGACCATTTTAGAAACGATATAGTGAGTGATACTTGCGATATCATCATCGCCAATTCTCGACTCCCGCGCAGCGTCAGCAATCGCGCAGATTAAATCGCCAATCGTTGTGTCCACATTAAGAATGACAGTTGGTGCAGTATGCTGCTCAGTAGAAATCGTTTTCATCGCTTAAAACCCCCTAAAAATCAGTGCATAAAACGTGAGATTATATATAATTAGATGCGTCCACTGGTGGCAGAGTTCATAAATTCTTGATCTGCCAAACACTATAAATTCACCAGGTATTTTAAGGTGCAATTACTAAATTTTAAGGCTAAAACTGTCGCAAATTAATGACTGACTCAAATTGCAACAATGTAAATCACTTACCCCGGCCGCTTGTTGGTCTGTTTGTGTTCTTGTTTGCATTGCTGCCGTGCGCCATTCAAGTGATCTACATTGCAAGCCCTGTCGAATACGTCCAGTCCGACATGAAGGGCTATATCGAACGAGCCTGGCGCCTCACTCAAGCTGACAATTTTGTTACATATGATGCATTCTATCCAGCTGGGACGACATATATCTTTTCCGCTATTTTTCAAGTTTTTAACTTTGTTACTGGCCTATCTGTCTTAACTTGGCTGCAGGTTGGCGCACTTGCACTTGCAGTGCTTTTTACATTTTTACTCGCGGAAGAATTATTTCAATGGCGCAGAGGCGCCCTCTGGGGAGCACTTTTCGCAAGCCTCTTTTATCCCTTCTTTGGGCAAGCAAGTTTTTTCATGTCCGAACCCCTGTTTATTGCAATGACACTTTTTGCAATGTGGTTTTTTCTTAAAATTAACCGTACTGAAGCTAGATTAGAACAAGTAATTCTTTTAGGACTGCTCTTAGGCTGGTCAATGCTGCTGCGCGGCCAAGGTATCTGCTTTGCCGCAACAATTACACTTTATGGTTGCTTTGGATTTAAACGCATTTTTAGAAACCCTCAATTGCTTTTGGCTTTTAGCGTTGCGCTTACTCTCCCTCTCTACGCCCAAGCTAAATTTAATCAGCATTTAACAAATACTGATGACCTCTTCTTGTCATCAAACGGAGCATTTAATGCATTCCTAGGTCAAAGCCGACTTGAAGCCTTGGGCGTACATAACCCCGGGGCAGGTTACTACTATGTTTTTCATAACAATAACGCCTTCTTTGACCAGGATTTATCTGCGCCACAAATGTTTAAGGCTTCTATTCATGATCGAGAATTTTTCATGAATCAAGTTGCAATCTTGTGGCAGCAGGACTTCAAGCGACAGATTGTAAGAAGCTTGCAAAGCGTGATTGAACTCTTCTCTCCCTACCCGGAATGGCCCTTACGCTTACTTGATGTGCCAGAGTATTACGAGAAGATTAGCCGCATTGTTTTTCTAGTGCTGATTATGATTCCAGTTCTATACACATTATTAACAACGATTAGCTTCGATCAAGAACGCTCACGCATAATATTTTTATTTTTACCTGTGGCTATGACTGTCGCTCTAATTTTCCTAACCATGGGACAGCCACGTTATCTAATTCCCTTCCAATATTTGTTGATTATCTTATCGATTCCCTGCCTGCGCGATAAATTTGCGAGGAAATTCTTAGTTGACCAAAGCCCTGTTAACCCTCGCGTTTTAACAGCAATTTCTCGCATAGTGCTGGTCACTTTGTTGCTGCTTTCTGCAACTACTGCCATTGCCATCTCTCGGGCATTGAAATCAACCTCAACCGCAAGAACATTAGATTTCAATCAATACTTTAAGGTCAGTGCCAATGAATTATTACGCTTCGAGTTTGGAATCGACACGCTAATCTCACCGGCAGAAGAAATAGATCATACTAGCATAAGGCTTAGCGGCTTTCGCAACGCTTGCTCTGGAAAAAGAAATGACCGGCAAATAGTGGATTGGTGTGTGTATACTAATTACTCTGGCACAATCGAAATATTTATTGCGAACAGCATCATCTCCCAAGTAAATGCAGTCGAAATCTACCTTTCAGATTATGATTCGAATTTAAGAACAACGCTAATTCGTAGCGGCAAGTTCAAGCAGGTTGCCGTCGTTCCACAGTCTGGGAGCTGGTATAGAATTAACATGCGCCCGGAAGTTAGAAAATCTGGCGTTATGAAAATCAACCTGCGTGAATTAACCGGCAGCGGCGTTAAACTTTCTGCGCTGAGATTACTCTCTTAAGTTTAATTATTATGCAAGACGTCGCAGCAGCGCAAATTTTAGCACGTCGCCAAGGTTGGTTTAAACGGTGCGCGCTCGCACTATTTTGTGCCGCACTCTGTGTTATTTTTTCTCAATTAAATACGATTGTCTATCGTCAACTTCAACCGCGTCGGGCCCATAGCTTAACACAAGCGCACTATCAGAATCCGCTCTATCAACAAGATCAAAAAATACTCAAACCACAGTATTGGGTTGAGCTTGGAAAAAATTCGACACTCGGCGAAGATCGCTTGCCAGCCCGCGGACATAAGATTTGGTTAGAAGGTTTTGAAATTGGCTCAGGCTGGAATCGCGCAGTTCCTTGGTATGTTTATGCGAATAATTCCGGAATGCTTCGTTTCGAGTTTCCCCCAGATCAAGTTCAAGCTGTGGGAGTTTTTATGACCGATGGCGACTCCTACTGGAGAATGGGCAGAATACGAAGCCAGGGTTTTAATGAACTTGCTCAAGGCTTACACGATGGACGCTGGTATTTCATTCCTTTAACAACTGAAGAACGCTCTAAGGGGGAAGTAAGAATTTATTTCGACCGCTACACCGGCTCAAATATCGCCCTCTCAGCCGCCGCCTTGTTTTAAAAGTAACGGCCAAGCGTGCTTCCTCTCAAGCTTTTTCTTTTTCTTGCTTTTTTTACAAAATCCATTATTTTCTGCGCTCCCGCCGGAGTGGTGAAATTGGTAGACGCGCTGGACTCAAAATCCAGTATCGGCAACGATGTGAGAGTTCGAGTCTCTCCTCCGGCACTTACTTACTTTTTCTTTCGCGAGAAAGAAAAAGTAAGCAAAAAGAAAGCGGTAAGCTTGCTTTTTGTACTTTTGACCGTCGTCCGTAAGGACGACAAGTCATAGGGTGCGAGAAAGAAGCAGTAAGCAAAAAGAAAGCGGTAAGCTTGCTTTTTGTACTTTTGACCGTCGTCCATAAGGACGACAAGTCATAGGGTGCGAGAAAAAAAAGTAAACTAAGCCTAGGTGATAATCTTCAGCAGAGTGTAAACTATATGCGACACCAACTCTTTATTGTTTTCTTTTTTATGATCGCCACGAGTGCTTGTGATATTTATTACGGCGTAAGTCGACATACAATCATCGAACAACCTACTTCTTATGAATGCGTGCTCAGCGCGATCCGTGCCGTGTCTGGAATTGTCGAGGCTGAACTTAGAACTGTGGAAGGTGGCCGAAGATTAACTCTAACAGGTCTACAGAAGCCTAAACTTTTACACTATTTCATTTATAAAACTGATAGCTTTCAACATTCGCTTTTAATCGCTGAGGAATTCGATGGTACCTTAGAGTATCGTCACGGATATCAGCAGATCAATAAAAAGCCATCTCAAGTTGAAGTTGACAACGCGATGAACGTTATCAAAGCTATCGATGCTTCAGTAGAAAAGCGTTGTGGGATAAAAGCATTGTCAAACCTAACTAATGTTTGCAATGGAGTTAAATGCTAATGCATTGCTACGGCCATTAAGATAAAGAAGGCAGATAAGTCCTCGTCATTTGGAGCTTATAAGTAAGGCCTACATAAAATCTACTTCATAAACGATGCTTTCAGAAGCATTTCCTAGTGATTTTATCTTTGAGATCTTCAAGAATGGCATTAACTTTTTTATGCCGAACTTTATCGTTGGAAAGTTCGTTCCAACCAGTCATGAAAATTAATTTTTTCTGACCGTTAAGATCTCGTTTAATTCCAGCCCAAATATTCATCGGCTGACCACTAAATATGATATCTTGATTTCTCCTATAAACCAGATGATAGGCTTGTCCATTATGATCTGGTTGATAAGAGTGATATTCTAGCGACGGATCAGTTTTTAAATATGTTGCCAGACATTGCTCCGAAAATTTGAGATCTAAAGGGCGACTTTCAACTATTTCTCGATGCATCCGATCGCAGGAGCTCAATCCTAGGAACACACAGACCACGATGATTTTGTAAATATTCATAAAGTATCTACTATATTAAAATGGCTTTGGTGAACTGCTTTTCGGCCCAGTTTCCATAAAATTTGAATCGCCATGCCAGAATCCTTGATTCAGATTAGCCAATAGCCCACCTAAAATATTTGCTGGTAGATACAATGGACCAAATAGCTCTCCTTGGAAAGTGTGCTGTATCTCGTGTTGCGCATAAGTGACGCCAGGTTGAGCCTCAATAGTTTTACTAGGCCAAGCATTGGTATCATATATTGTAGTATTCCCAAGAGTGATCGCACCCTCATCAAACATAAACGGATGATTCTCAAATTGAATTGCGTTATTATCAAAAGTAACATTTGCCCCAAAAGGCACTCCCAACATCCCCCAGAGCGTTCCAATCACTGTATTTGGTAAATTCCAAACCTTGCCGGCAAGGTCCTTGACGAAATCTAGGCCCTTACCGAGTGTGCCACCAATCGCCTTACCAAATTTCGTGTCAGCAAGGAGATTTAATCCACTCGAAATTAAATCCCCCAGAGCGACCTTTCCATTGTCAATTACGCTGCCTAGTAATGAAATTCCTTCACGCGCAAGATTCTTAATGATTCCGCCGCCCGGGATAAAACTAGCTGCGGTTGATAATAAATCACCAAGCTTTGCCTTGCCTGTAGCAATAGCGGTGGCGCCGACTTGAAGGGCCTTTGCTCCCGCTGCAACTAAAGTTCCTGCTCCAGGAATGAATGAGGCAATTGTCGAGATTCCGCCTAGAACTTTGGAAATTGTTGGTAAGTGTTTCTGAATAAAGCCTCTAAATCCACCATGTAACTTTTGATGCTGAGACACAACATAACCTGAAGCTTGGTCGAGCTGCATGGTATATAGATTGCGCCCATCTTTAATTTTGTAGCCAGCCGCAGGGTCAGTCATAAAGCCGGTCATTGCAGCTTCGTGTTTACCTAAGAACTCGCTGGCCCATTCCTGCATCGTTGCTTTGCGATCCATTTCATTCAAAGCCCGGGCGGGGGTGTTTTCTACGGGAGTACCGGTCAATAGAGTGAATTCAGCAAGTTTGCGATTTTGTTCGTCTGTGAGGTGATCGTTCTTTAAACGCATAAAACCATTTTTACTAAACGCTAAATACCCATCAGTGGCATTTCCCATTCCGCCGTTTAACTTACGTGCCGCCTCAATCTGCTCACGCCAGGCAGGTGTAAAAATATTAGCAACCCCAGCTTGGCGGAGTTCTCCCGCAATTGGCGGGGTCGGGACATAAGCTTTAATGTACACCTTCTCTGCTTCTTTCGCGTTCGGTGCACCGAGTAAACCCGCTGGAATTTGGTTGTGTTGAGTCACAGGCACAGGGCGGGTTAATGCCTGGTATTGCGTAATGGAATTCGTGCTTGAAGGCGTAGTTGTGCCAACTGTAGCTGGTTTAGTAGTTGCTTGCGTTTGTGGCGCAAGTCCCCAAAATGTAAATTTATTTAAATTTGTGCCCTGAATCATATGTGATCTCCGCAAGTTAGCTATGATTTGTAATTAATATTTAGAAAAGTAGAGGTTACAACTATATATTCGGCCGGTTTGATGCCGTTGTTGCGTCTAGGCACAGAAAATTTGCACCATATCCTGCAATGTTATTGCGAATGTTATCGTGTGTGCATGAATTGACTTGCAATAGTTCTTTCAATTTGCCCGGCAAAGTCTTCGGGACTTTGGCCTTCTTTGCGGGTAGATGCTTGAGCAATACTAATTCTTACTACTTGGTTGCTTAAAAGCGGAAGACCACGATGAGCAACAATCCTCCAGCACCCGTCGATTGTTACTGGCACTACTTCAATCTCAGGTAAGGTGCGTAGTAGCGTCACTAAGCCAGCCTGCTTAAAAGGCTTTAGCACCCCGTCTTTGGCGCGAGTGCCCTCAGGGAAAATTACTAGTCCAAAGTGATCTTGCTGAAGTTGTTTGCTAAAGCGAATCATTTCTTTCACGGCGCTTGACCCATCGGCGCGATCAATTACTAAATTTCTTCCGTGTTTAAGATTAAATGAAACGCTAGGGATATTTCTACTGAGTTCTTTTTTAGCAATAAACGAACAATCAAGTGGAGCAAGAATGTGCGCGATGATTGAAATATCAAAAAGCGATTGATGGTTTGCAACGATTAGATACGAACGATGTGCTTCAAGCTTTGCTTGGTGATTAACCTCGATTTTAGTTCGAATGATCCGCAGCGAGTAAAAAAGGCAGAGATTGAGTAACTTGACGCATCTCAAATGTGCTGTTTTCCCAAGACAGTAAAGTGCGATACGTTGCAGGAGATCGAACAAAACTAAAATCGTAAGGAAGATTACGAAATAAATTGGTGTAAGGAGCCAATCAATTATACGTGAACTAGGCATTAGGATTGACTTTGCCTTAAACGGGTTCGCTGCTGCCAGGCTTGAATAAGTGCAGCCAGTGGAGACGAAAGCGGAGTAATTAATTCCAAGATTTGCTTTGATTCTTCGAGCAGGAGTGTGGGTAATTCTTGTTTGCTAGAACGATGAGATTGTCGTGCGCGATCGAGAAATAGTGCGGCATTAATGATTAATGCTTCAGGGAGTTTAATTGCGGTTGCTGGCAATTGGCTCGCTTGGGCAATTGCGGCAGCGTCGCTTAATCTTTGTGGTAACTTGTCAACGCTGTCTAAATTAGGAATACAGGCAAGCATGCCGGCGCAGATTGATTGCAGATCGCTGATATCTACTGTGTTGATTAAAATTAAACTAATGCGTGCTGGTCGAGGATTGAATGACACCCCTGGGTCGCGTGAAAAATCAGGTTCCACTGCTCCGTGATTCAGAATTGCTGTTTGGTAGGCAGTCTTAAGTAATTCCAGTTCTTGGGGACTATATTTCTGAAGCCGTCTGAACACGCCGTCTAAATGCGGAGAACTTTGTGCCAGGATTTCTGAGATTTGTTCCACAACTGTTCCTTATGTTAAAGGTGCTAGGTGCTAAAATCTAGATTAATTACATTTTTTATTCCTTCTTTGCTAGTCTTTGTTCTAGTTTGCTCAGCCTTAGCGGAATATATTCACCCTTCAACTTTGGAAGTTAACGTCCCGCATCATCAAGTCGAAATTCCCTCATTTGAAGCTGCTACCTACGTATATAAAATAAAATGGCAGGGAATTACTGTTGCGAATGCTGAAATTATTACGACGCGTGGTGAATTTAAATCCAACTTAGAGTCAACAGTAGCCCGGGTGCTAAATCGCGTCAGAATATACGTTGAAACCAATGGAGCGATAGATATTTTTTACAAACTTCGTCACTACTCTGAAAACATTTTTACCAATGAGACATATCTCCCGAGTTGTTATTTTTCCTGGCAGAAGGAAAATTCTCGGGAACGCATGCGCTTCATTCATTTTAAGCCTGAGGGTATGGTGCATACAAGTGTATGGAAAAATGAAAAGTTAGACTTGGCGATGGATTTTCCTAAAGGCAAGGAAATGCTTGATCCTGTTACTGGAGCGATGTTCGCTAGAGCGCTTAAATTTGATACAGGCGAGGTCAAAGATTTTGATATTTGGAGTGGAAAACATCGTTTCATTATTTCTTTCGAGATTGGCGAGAAGGAAATGCTCAAAACAAAATTTGGAGAAATTGAGGCCTATAAAGTTATTCCTAATATCCGTCGCCTCACGGATACGGAACCTGAAAAGCGTCTCACCAGTGCGGCACTGTGGATTTCTGCTGATAACTCAAGGCGAATTTTAAGGCTAGAAACTAAAGTCTGGGTGGGCAGGGTTGTGGCCGAACTTGTGGAAATCCGTAGCCCAAACAACCTGCTTTCTGGAGAAGATCAACAAACAATTCAAGAACAACTCTCGGAAATCATTCCCAAAGATCAATTTCCTCAAGAATTAACGACCGCTTGCCGATAACATAGCTAGGGCGAGGCTACAGCCGTAAGCGTGCACTCACCTTGGTTCTTTTTGGTTTTATTTGGTTTACCGGCTGTAGCTTTCACTCTCTAGTTTTTCTAAAAGATTAAATCTTCTTTTCCTTCGTACGTAAAATGTCTTTGCGCGGATTAATATCCTCAAAAACAAGAGTTACGACTTCACCCAGTTTTTTACTGGATGGCTTGCCCCGCACAAAATCTACCGGCTCAAATGGAATAATCGTGCAAATTTGATCAAGCTCTGCAAGTGGGCGCACACCGTCGGTACGCACCACCGTAGCTTGAATTTCTCGAATTCTTTCTTGCCGCAAATATTGGAGCAGCCAGTAACGATTGCTTTCGCGTTGAATGGAGTTTGCTTCGTCAAGGGCCGGTGTGGCGCGTTCGATGAAGGTCATTAAGTCATTGGGACTATATAATGGATCAGACTTTTCTATTAAATTGCGCAGCTGTGTTTGGCCAATCAAGTCAAGAAAACGGCGAATTGGGGACGTTAGCTGGGTGTATGCCTTCAGACCTAAGCCGGCATGGGGCAATGCTTGAGTTGTTACGGTTGATCGCTTCAGTAAAGTTTTTCGCTGAAACTCACGTGCCGGACCTTCGGGGATATCTAATCCCCACTGACTAAGTGGAGTGTCAGGCTTTTCTTGACTACGGAATAAAAATGGCAAGGCTTTTTCCTCAGCATAGAGCGCAGCAGTTTCGTTTGTCAGAATCATAAACTCACTGACGAGTGACTTGCTGGGGCTATCTGTGCTTTGCGATTCGAGTACTACTCGCCCAGACTCGTCGAGTGTTGGCTGCAACTCTTTAGGGTCAAAATCGAAAGCACCTTGCGCAATTCTTCTTTCATAGAGCTTCTCACTAAGCTGCCAGAGAGTTGTTAATGTTTCAGTAAGTTCAGGACTTGCTTGCTCTTCTCCGTAGATTATTTTGTCGGCAAAGTCGTATGTAAGGCGTTGGGTTACTTCGATCAGCTCAAGGTTAATTTGGCGATCAATGATTGCTCCCGCTGCATCGAAACTGACGTAAAAACTCATCACGGGGCGGCTTTGACCCTGCACTAAGCTGAGTGCATCCTCAGAAAGTGACCGCGGTAGCATAGGCACGTGGATATCTGGACAATAGACGGAGGTAGCGCGCTTCAGGGCTTCGTTAAAGAGCGGGGAGTCTTGTTCGATCAGCGCACTGACATCAGCGATATGAATTCCAACGGTAGTCTGCTCAGCTCCTGCTTGGATTGTTAAGGCATCGTCAATGTCGCGGGTTGTTTCTGCGTCGATTGTAACCGAGAAAGCCTTTACTTTTGCGCGATTTGGTTGAGATTTTGTCTTTAATTCGCTGACCGCATTTTCAACTGCTGATGTAAAGCGTGGAGAACGTTGATAGCGGATCAGTGATAAATTCTCATGCTTGGTAAAGTGCTTTGCTGCTACTAAAATTTCAAATGCCTGGTCTTCAATGCGCTGGGGTAGATTTAAGTGAACTTCGCTGGCGATTTGCTCGACAATTTCGGCCGCAAGCTTACCTTCCTTTCCCGAAATGCCGCTTGCTGCGAGAGATTCAAGAATTGAAACCATTTCAGGGATTGTCGCAGAGTCACCTTTGATGCGCGCAATTAATGCTTGGACTAATTCGTAGCGTAGCTTAGCCTGCGCTTGCTCCTCAGCAAGCTTAATACGCAATTCTTCGACAATCTCTGGACTGCGTGGCTCAAATCCAAACTTAGTGCGCTTAAAATATACTTTGTCAATAATCAGCGCACGTCGTGTGACCAGTCGTTTTTCTAGAGTGTCATTGCTAAACAATAATTCTGTTAGGGACTTGATGCTATACTCTTGCTGCTCGCCTTGGACGAGCTCCCAGAGTTGATTGAGATCTAAGTTTTCAGCCTCCTGATCTGCTTTTTTGCTTAGCGACGCTAAGTATTGCTGTTTCTCATTTGAAGACTCCAAGCCAATTTTAACTTTTCCAGGATAAAGATAAAGCCTGTCAGGAGTTAATTCAATCTCTCTACCGCGGTCATTCAGTAAAACCCATTTGCCCTTTTTCTCTTGTAGGGCAGCTGCCAGAATTGGTTCACCATTATTTTCGTATTCAACGATTGCGCCAGAGTCGATGCGTGAACTATCAACTGTATGACTTGGATGTGGAGTAATTTTAGGGCGCATCTCGAATTCCGTGCAAAGCAGATGTCATTACACAGAAATGAGTGATGATCAATGATTATTGCTGAGCATTACTCATTTAGAGTAATGCAGAATTACTTAGTAACTAGAACGCCCTAGTGAGTTTTAAATGGATCAGGCAGCGCGGAAATAGCCTCGTCGGTAGTTTTGAAGATATCTTGCACTGGAATTACACGTTCGTCAGTTTTGCGCGTTGCTTTTTCTGTAGCACGAAGCATTTCATGCACCCTAAAAACACCGCTCTTTGTCGGTTCGCTGAAATCGGCAGCGACAATTTCGCGGCGTTTTCTAGGCTCCCCTTGAGCTACATATGGTGCAGCTTTGTTGTTGCCGCGCACAAAAACATAAATCCCAGTAATTAAAAGTAAGGAAAATAGTGCAATATCAGCTAATCCGATGCCCATGACTCTTTACATCCTTTATCATCTATAAGAAGATCGCTTAAGAGAATATCGGATCAAAAGATGAAAATATTGAGTATTTTTTCAGGGGGATTAGATTCAACTGCATTAATTGCTGTTTTGGCGGCGGCAGGCCATCAGCTTCGATCTATTTCGATCAATTATGGACAGCGTCACAGGCGTGAAATTGACCATGCAGTACAGGTTGCCGCACGACTACATATCCCGCACGAGATTGTTGACCTTTCGAATTTGGGAGCGATCTTAACTGGCTCATCTCAAACTGATACAGCACTTGACGTACCCTCTGGACATTATACCGATCAATCAATGCGTATTACGGTTGTGCCGAACCGCAATATGATTTTCTTAGCAGTTGCAACTGGCCGTGCTTTAAGTCTGGGGTTTGAAGCGGTGGCTTTTGGAGCGCATCGCGGAGATCATGCAATTTACCCTGATTGTAGGGCTGAATTTGTAGCAGCGATGCAGAACGCTTTGCAGTGCTGTGATTATTCGTCAATTAAATTAATCACGCCGTTTTTAAATTACTCTAAAGCAGAAATTGTCCAAGCTGGTGCAGCAGCGGGTGCCCCGTTTGAACTGACTTATTCTTGTTACCGCGGTGGGGAAAAACATTGCGGCACATGTGGAACATGTGTGGAACGCAAAGAGGCGTTTGCACTTGCTAATGTTGCTGACCCGACGAATTATCAGAGTTAAGGGATTAGTTAGCGATTAAGTCTAAGTTTATGTCTAAGTAAGATGAAAACATATACAATCAATGAAATATTTTATTCTCTGCAGGGCGAAGGCGTTAGAGTTGGCACGCCAAATATCTTTATCCGGTTTTCTGGCTGTAACGAGACTTGTGCCATAGAAACTCATGGTTTTGACTGTGACACGGAATTTGTCAGTGGAAGAAAGCTTGCGCTCGATGAAATTCTTGTCGAACTTGCTGCGTGTGGGCAGGGATGCAAGGCAGTTATTTTAACAGGTGGTGAGCCGAGTTTGCAGGTCGATGCTGAGTTAGTAAGTGCCCTAAAATCTGCAGGATATTTTTTGGCAGTTGAGACTAATGGCAGTAAGGAGCTCCCGGCGGGCATTGATTGGATTTGCGTGAGTCCAAAGTCAGCGGAACATACACTCAGGCAATTAACTGCGAATGAAGTCAAATATGTGCGCGCTTATGGGCAGGGAATTCCTAAATCGAGTGTACAGGCAGATTACAAATTAATTTCTCCAGCATTTCAAGGCACAACGCTCGACCCCAAGACGCTTGCCTGGTGTATTAAGCTTGTTGAAGAAAATCCGCAGTGGAGACTATCTGTTCAGCAACACAAGTTTTGGCGGATTAGATAGTTTTGAGTAGGGCACGCTCGCATAGACTATTTTAGCGTTGCGTAATTTAGACTAGGGGTGAAATTGCACATGTGTAATTTCACCCCTAGTCTAAATTACGCAATTTTCAGATAGATAAGTCTATGCCGGCCTTAACCTTACTTAAGGATTTAATTTAGCATTCAATAAACTATAAGGGTCGACTTGCTCGCTGTCGGCAAGTCTAGCTAGTTTTTCAAGCTCTGCAATAAATTGTGCTAAGTCGTAAGTGGTATTCTGACTTTTTCTTGCGGTAACATAGTCATGAAATTTCTGATAATCTTTTAAATAAATTTCATAGGCAATAATTGCAGCGTTATTTAAGACCAGAGGATTTTTTAGCTTTTCTCCCATGACCAAAATGTGAATTTCATCCCAGTTTCGCACTGCCGCTTCTAAGATTTCCTGCTTTCGCAGTTCTTGATCTCTTGCTGCAATATTTTCTTGGAAAAGCGTAATCAACTGAGTTTTTGTTGTCTGAATAAATTCCGAGAATTTCTTTTCGCGGGCAATTCTTTTTTCGGCAATTGCGGCATTCACTAGATCGCCACGAGCTTTAAAAAATTCATAAGCCCCAAGCCCACCAATCACATTTGCCATGGTTTCGTTGAAAAAAACATTATCTTTCACCCAAATCGTATTGTGGACGATTTCGTGAATGACAGTGTCGACCAGGGCCACTTCATCAGCTGCAAGAGTTGTTGAGAGTAGTGGATCATCAAACCACCCCAGCGTGCTAAAAGCCGCGCTTGATCTTAGAAACGTATCATAATTTTTTGCGGCAAGTACTTTTGCTGCATTTATCCCAGCTGTCTTAGAAAAATAACCACGATAGGGCATGCTGCCTACGATTGGAAACCACCAGGTATAAGGCTCAAAAGAAAATTTTGGTGTAGCACTTAAAACCCAAACTAATACATCGCGCTGAATGTCGTAGTACTCGGTAAAACTTCCTCGCGGCTTAAGACCAAGCGCTGCAGCAAAGCTTCGCGCCTGCTGAACCAGCTCTAGCTTGGCTTTTGTTTTTTGGTTAGCTGTCTTTTCAATCACTTTAGTGATTGGTTTTTTGCCCAAAAGAATACGGCTTTCTTCATAGCCAGCACGCATGACGAAAAATGGAGAGCAGCCAGAAGTCACTCCTAGGCAAACTAAGATTAACGAGCGTAAGAGAAGTTGCCGAATCTGCAAATGCGCTAAGGAAGCTAAAGTCATCTAGCCTTCGACTGTGGGCAAAGTCTTTACGCTGCCTTCCGGCAAACGCAAGGCTTTTTCCAGTTTAGTGGCGTTTCCTTCAGCTAATAAATCAATACCCAAATAGGTGGCACTCACAACCTCGCCCATAATATCGTAACCGAGGCTATTTGGATGAATTCCATCAGTGTCGATTAGATTGCATTGATCAATTTCTGGACAGGAATTTCTAAAAGCTTGATTAACTTCAGCAAGGGGCACAGCGTTGACTGCTGCTAAACTTCGAAGAATCTCATTGTAGCGTTTAATTGCACCATTATTGGCAACAACACGTCCGCAGCAGGCTGGAGGTGCGGTAACTAATACTGGAATTGCTCCAAGTCCACGGGTGTAATTAATCAGCATCTGCACACTGCGCTGATAGACTGCAGAAGAAATCGAAAAGAATGCGTCATTTGTTCCTTCTCCAATCGTTACTAGATCTGGATTCACGCCGGGAATTGTTTGAATATATCTACGCACACCTTCGGTCGTTAATTTTTCGCCGGGGTCACCTAAATTTGTAACTCCGACTGCGAAATACTGTTCTAAACGTAAGGGATAACCGCGCTCAGGGCCGACTTCATCGCCAATACCAAAAGTAATACTATCTCCAAAGGCAGCTAGTTCAAGGACGCCATTACGGTTACTGTCCTCGACGACTGCGTCTTTTAATGATCCAGGATCAACTCCTGGGATTAAAGCAGGATCAATCGCCCAGGTTTTAGAAACAAATGTTACGAAAAAAAGAATCGATAAAACATGACGTAGCGTAAACACAATTTTAGTCTCCTGGCTGCATCTTAGCCTAGCATAGGCCATTTTTCGGTCAAGATTTGACTGCCCGAGCAAGAAAAGTCAGGCAACTAGGGCAGATCTTTTCTTCCGCAGAAGAACTACGCATAATTCTTCAAATCCACCGTGGGGCTAAATCAATGAGCGTAGCTTTTGGATATAAAATTTCTCAACTCGTTGCCGAAGAATTTTGGCTTGACGGCGGCGCGATGTTTGGGTCAGTGCCAAAAACCTTGTGGAGCAAGCTCATTACGGTCGATGACCAGAACCGTATCCAACTCTGCACCCGCTTATTACTGCTTGAGTCTAGCGCAAGCTCTAACCCTCGTCGCGCGCTAATTGATGTTGGTTGTGGTGATAAATGGAGCGACAAAGAACGGGCAATCTTTAAAATTCATTCAAAGCTTAAAGCTGATCTTGAAGAAGTTGTTGGAAATCCAACAGACATTATCTTAACTCATCTACACTTTGATCATGCCGGAGGAATTACCAAACGGCTAGAAGACGGGACTACTAAGCGACGTTTTCTCCACCAAAGAGTTTTTGTTTCCGAGAAAAATTTTAAACATGCATGTGCACCTGGTCCACGTGAGCGGGCGAGCTATCTGCAGGAAAATATTGAGCCCTTGCTTCAGGGTCCACTTGAGTTTTGTGTTGATGGCAAAGAAGTTTTACCCAACGTTTTTGTGTTCCAATCAAATGGCCATACTCCAGGATTGCAGTGGGTGCGGGTTGGGTATGGCAAAGGATCGATTGCTTTTCCTGCCGATTTAATTCCGACTTCAAGACATCTACAAATCCCTTATGTCATGGGCTATGACTTGTGCGCTCAGTCTACGATGGATGAGAAAGCTCAATTTTTAAATCAGGCAGTTGAAGAGGAGTGGGTGATTGTGTTTGAACATGACCCTGATGTTGCCGCAGCGATTATTCACCGTGACGAGAAGGGGCGCTTTGCAATTAAAGAGCGTGTTGATTTGCCAACAATAACTTAATAACTTAAACTTTAAGGAGCATAACTATGAAAAAACTAACACTAACCATTTTCGTGATCTTACTTGCATTGCCAGCACTAGCTGAAGAAGATTTTGCAGGACTTCTAAAGCGTGCGGAAGAACTTAAAGCGCAAGGAAAATACCCTGCAGCAATGGAAGAACTAAGTTGGGCCAACAAGCAACTGGAAAAGCTACATCAAGAGAGTTTGAAGAAATTTTTTCCTGACACCGCGGGAAGTTTTACGGGCGGTAAATTTGATGCCAATAACGCAATGGGATTTATGAATGTTGAGCGTGATTATAAGAGTCAAGCTGGAGCAGGAGTAAAGGTCAGTTTACTTGGCGCAAGTAACAGTCAAGGCTCAGCAGCTCAGGGTTTTGGAGCTCTTGCTGGTTTTGCTCAAATGGCTGCGATGATGGATGGGCAAAACGGCGCTGAAACTGTTCGCGTCAAAGGCAACCGCGCTGTTGTTGCAAAGAATGGACGATATTCTGAACTTAGTCTTAACCTTCCTTCGGGCTTGATGTTTAAAGTCGAGCAAACCAGCGGGCAAGAACTTAAGGCTGAGGAGTTAGCATCAGTGGCTGAAGCAATTGATACCACTGCGCTTGAAGCCTATTTGAAGACACGCTGATTCAGATCTAGCTTAGATCTTTAAAGAGAGAATCCTTGGCGATGAACCCGCAAAATTTTCCAGCGTATTTCTTTGTCGGCGCAATTATTTTTGTCGGCGCAATACTTTACTATGCCTATCTTACGGCAAAGAAGCGGCGGGAGGCTTTGCTTGCAGTATCGCGGCAAATTGGATTCCAATATTTAGAGAGCGATCCGGGCACATTTTTTGCCCAGCTCGCTCCATTCCAGCTTGCTACTTTTGGCAAAGCCTACAGCCGTAAGCTTTTTAATATTCTCAAAGGGCGTATTTCGGAAGGTGAACTAATCCTTGCTGATTACCGTTACACCTCCGGTTCAGGTAAAAATAAGCATACGCGTAATCAGACAATTATGCTTTTACAATCTGATAAATTATCTTTGCCTCAATTCGAATTACGCCCAGAGAATTTTTTCGATAAGCTTGCTGATACTTTTGGGTTTAAGGATATTGATTTGCCGCAGCACCCGGAATTTTCTAAGACCTTTCTAATCAAAGGCGCCGAGCAGCAGCACGTTCAAGCCTTATTTTCTCCAACTGTTATTACTTATTTGATGCAGAATCGTGATTTGCATATCGAAGGTAGTGGCAATCAGCTTTTAATTTATCGCTACAATCGGATAACTCCGGCCGAGCAAGTTTCTCGTCGTAGGGAGGAAGCTTCGCAAATTGCTAGACTCTTTATGCGCTAGTGGTTTGTGATACTAAAAAGATAAGTAATGCCGAGAGCCGGAATCGCTCTATGTCTATTCGGGCCAGGGGCCCGAGGTTGGCACGTCGCTAAGTAACTCAGGCCCTGAAAAAATATAATAGCAAGTCCTGTGCGTCCCTAGGCGCACAACCAAAAAAACAAAATCTTAACTCTCTTCTGGGGAAATTCACTGATTCTTTTCTTTCTGTTAAAAGATAAGTAAGTGTAGCTTACTTCAAATCCACACCTTATGCCGGGATGGCGGAATTGGTAGACGCACAGGACTTAAAATCCTGGGTTGCGAAAGCGACGTGCCGGTTCGATTCCGGCTCTCGGCATAGAAATTCTCCTGAATTACTTAGCAACTTGCCAACCTCGGGCCCCTGGTCCGAATAGAGATAGAGCGATTCCAGCTCTCAACATTCACATCAACTCCTCAATTGACTTTCACGACATTTCCGTAATTTTCACTACGAGTTCCCATGAGGAATGCTATCTAGCTGTATTTACTTTACTATTCCATGTAGTTTTTATGAATAAGAATTTCACTAAAAGCTATAGTTATTTTCTTCTAATGACGAAATAAATACTTAGTTGGGGCGCTGTGTGAGGCCTCTATTTTTTATCCTTAAGGAGAGCTGCAATGAAAAAGATAATCGCAAAGGTTTTAGTGGTAGGAGCTTTAATGTCAACGACTACTGCTCTTGCTGCGACAGACGGAACAGTTGGTGCAACCTCAACCGGAACTGCCAATATTACATTAACAATTCCAAAGTTAATTAAGTTAGTAGGACTGGCGGATTTTGCTTTTGGTACATATACGGGCACAGGTGACTTTAACGGCAATGAAAACGTTGTTGTTTCAACAAACTACGGAACTGCTGCTCGTACATATCGCATCAGGGCGACAGGTAGTGGTGCAAGTAGCGCATTTACATTGACTGATGGATCGCAGACTATTCCATATGCAGTTTATTGGAACGATGCGACAGGAACATCTGGGCGTGTTGCACTTACTACAAACATAAACTTGACAGCCCAAGGCGGTGCGTCAAAGCCACTTTCAAGTAGTTCTGATAACGCAAACTACAGCGTTGAAATTCTTGAAGCTAACATGCAATCAGTTGACGCCGGTGCATTTTCTGGAACACTAACACTAGTCGTTACCCCTGAATAGTGCTTGTTAATTGAAAATCGTAACAACGGGGCTGTTTTTCAGCCCCGTTGTGTTTTCAGTTGAAGTGTTTTTAATTAAGCCTATGAAAAAAAGTTTATGTCTAATCTTAAGTTGTATCTTATTTTGGACAAATCCAGCTCTTGCAGTTGTGCGCATCAGCAATATGAATGATTTTGCTTTTGGGACTTGGAGCGGGTCAGGAGATTTGCAGCTTACGGATGCAGTTTGTATTTATGATAGCGCTGGTGGAGCTGCAAACCGCAGATATTTTATTACTCTAACAGGGAGTGGCGCAGGCGGAGCCTTTACAATTGCAAGTGGCGCAAATACTCTAGCTTATTCTGCCGCTTTTGCAGGTTCAAATGGCGTCTTCACGAATATGACAGCTGGTGTGAGGGTGCAATTTGATGGAGCGCACAGAACTTCTAATACTTGCGGCGGAACTACAAACGCCCAAATTCGAATCAGCCTTACTCAAGCTAATATGCTTACTGTAGACAATGGTTCATATAGCGGCATTCTAACAGTATTGCTCCAACCGTAACGCAGGCATTTTCAGCATCTTGTGCATTCAGCGCGTTGATTCTATGCTTGAAATCAAATGTTTCGATCGATAGTTTTTTGCTTAATTTTTATTTTACCTTCTCAGCTTGCCGCTCAAGTTTTCCCGGAGAAGGCATTCTACAGGTTTGATCCGCAAAAACCACCTGTTGTAAACGTTGATGTGATTAATTCGCACCCGACACGAACGATGCGGGTCGAAACAACTTCAATCAAAGTTAATGCTCCAGGCGAGAAGGACGAACAATCAACTAGCGAGGGGGCTCTTTTAGTTTCTCCCAAGTCATTTTCCTTAGCTCCAAACTCGCGGCGCACAGTGCGACTACTTTTAAAAGCAAAACCTACGACAACTGAGGACGTGTATCGTGTGGCCTTTGAGCCGAAATCTTTTTCTGAAGAAGTAGCTGCCATTGTGAACAGTAATGAAGCTAAGAAAACAACTCCACAGCTTGCTGTTTTAATCGGTGGGGGAATTCTAGTTTTTGCCCCGCCACAAAATGCAAAGAAAGAATTGAGCTGGGAAAAAACATCAGAAGGTTTACTCTTAACGAATACAGGCGATGTCAATTTGCTACTTTCTGCTACTGAATCATGTCAGCTTGGCGGTACGAAATGTGAAGGAACTGACCAAGGTAAACGCCTCTATGCTGGCAAATCCATGACGCTTAAAGGTGGGCCAGTGTTTCATCTGGAATGGGAACCCGTGGAAACTCCAATGCAAAAATTCACAATTGAAACAAGTCGAGGAAAAAAAGAATTTTCCGAATAAAATGAGTAGGGTTATTTTTTTCATCGCTTTGCTCCAGATCTCCCTCGTAGCCCATTTCGTTAAGGCCGAAGAAAATCCGATTGACCCCGCACAGAGCCTCAAAGAGTATACAGCCTTTGATATTTTCCTCGGGGACGCCTTTAAGGGAATTGCGATGGCTTACTATTCTGATACTGCAGTTAAACTCGAACGTCCCCATGAAGTGCTAGAGCTTTTAGGATTTTCGGGTAAGGAAGCAGCAAATCAAGTTTTAAAATTATTGACCGATCCGATCGAGTCCAAGAAGTCAGTTCCGCATATTGGCTCAATCTCTGTAGATTCGAAAACATTTAGAATTGTTTTACGTCTAGAAGATGAATTCCTTGATACTGAAAAACTTGCCGCTAAAGGCTTGATTAAGCCAACAAGTGATGAAGTTTCGTTGCGCACCGATTTCCAAGCTGTATATGCAAAATCAGCGGAAGAAGATCAGAGTTTATTTTCTAATCTAACCGATTACGGCTTTAATTCAGGTTGGTTAAGAGCTAATGCTGCAAAATCAAACGTGGATAACCGCGACGACATTCGCGAGATATCGGCGAATTATATTTTAGGACGCTGGATTTTATCAGGAGGTTTGATCGATACTGCTGGCGCAGAACTTATTCCTTCGACGTTTTTAACTGGGATTTCTTTACGTACTGAACCTTTACTCTATGAAAGTAGTGATGCGCTGCGTGGAAATTCATTCCAAATTAACGTGCCGACGCGAGCGACCGTTGAATTTTTTAAGGAAGGACAATTAATTGATCGTCAGGTCTTAGAATCAGGAAAGCGCGAAGTTGATACTACACGTTTCCCTCAAGGTGGATATTATGTCGATGTAGTAGTGCGTGAGCTCGCAGGCGGGGAGAGGCGTGAGCGCAAATTCTTTTCTAAATCTGGGTTTTTAACTACGCGTGGTGGCCCACAATTAAGATTTGATATAGGAAAACTCCGTGAGGAAGCAGATCTTTTAGATATCCCCTATTATCGAAGCAGTCTCGAATGGAGATTATTTTCACCACTGCAATTAAATCTGGCTACATACGGCACTGATGATAAGCAAACTGGAGTTGTTGGCGTGCGAGCTACCTATGGCGATTTTCTTTTAACGACAGCCGGATCATGGTCGTCGAACGATAAATTTAGCTATACGATAGGCGGCGGCGGGGCTTTATATGGAATTTCTTTTTCTGCCGATCATGAAAAATCTGAATTAGTGCCGATTGACGAACTTGAGCGCAGGGAGCAAGTTGGCGAGGGGTTTAACCAATCACTTACGCCGATTGATAATCTATTTAACCCGGTTACGGCACGCGAAGGGGAGAGGACAAATGTCTACATTTCAAAATGGATTGATGATTTAGAGCTACGTTTTAATGCAATTAACATTAAGCGTGACGATGAGCCGGCATTTGAAACCTATGGGCCCACAATTCGCTATCGCATCCTTGAAGATGCAAAGAATTCCCTCTATGCCGAAGCTTCTTATCAAGTCACTAAAGAGAGTGATCTTGTATTAGCTTTCATTAGTTGGCAGCGTAGATTTCTGCCCTGGTCGATTGACTCAACTGCGGGACTTAGAACGGTGCAGAGTAATAACGAAGCTGGATCGGTCAAAGATGATTTTGGTCCGATGCTACGTGAAGCAGTTCAGTATGACGCAAGAAATAGTAAAACAGCGCAAGGCTTGCGAGCGCGCTTAGACGCATTAATGCGCGATCAGGAAAGTGGGTCGCTTGGAACCTTTACAACTTCGCAAGTTGAATACGGCTCTAATTATGGCGGCCTGCTTGCGGCACTTAATCATCAACAGGACTCAAATCAATCGCAAGATAGTGAAGCAATTGGTGCAAATTTAAGCATGGCCTTAAGTAGCCAAGGAAAGCTCACTACGGGACCTGCTGGACTGGGCGATGCTTTAATTTCTGTTGAAATTGTGAATCCTGACTCCGCTGCAGCTACTGATATAATCATCGATGGTCAAACGGTTAAAACTATCCACGGAGCTGGAAAGGTCTTAATTGGCGTTTCTGCCTTTCAGAAATATTCTGTAAGAATTAAGCCTGCGGTGAACTCGCCGGTGATGAGTTATGACAATAAGACTTATCAAGTGCTACTCTATCCTGGACATGTACAAAGGCTTACCTTTGACGTAGCTAAAGTTTTTGTAGCAATTGGTAAAATTGTTGACAGCAATGATCAACCTTTAGCTTCAAAACGCATCAAGGGGTTACGAGAATTCCCCCTAACTGAAATTGATGGGTCATTTCAAGTCGAAGTTAATGGGCACGAGGAAATTTCTGTCGAAATCAATGCGGGTGAGAGTTGTCATCTAAAACTACCTGAGGTCGGAGAAGTTGAATATTTTTACGATTACGGAACGCTTAAGTGTCTGTAGTGTATTATCTTTCCCGTGCCTTGAACATTTTATCTGCGAACACGTCGAAGCTTACAGCCCATGAAAAATAAAATACTATTTAGCTTAGCGTTATTTATTTCAATAAATGTTATGGCCCAAGAATATAAAAAACCAAATGATTCAGAGTTGCAGAAGCTTTTATCAAAAGAGCAATACTCCGTGACTCAGCAATGTAATACTGAACCACCATTTCGAAATGCCTATTGGGATAATAAAGCTCCAGGTATTTATGTTGATGTAACAACAGGCGAGCCGCTTTTCAGTTCCACTGATAAGTATGATTCGGGAACTGGGTGGCCGAGTTTTATGCGTCCAATCGTGGGCACTGATCTTGTTGAGAAAGCGGACCGGCAGTACGGCATGAGAAGAATTGAGGTAAAATCAAAATCAGGTGACAGTCATCTCGGACACGTTTTTGATGACGGTCCTGAAAAAAATCAGGGTGGAACTGGACTGCGTTACTGTATTAATTCTGCATCACTTCGCTTTATTCCAGCAAATGAGCTTGAAGCAGAAGGCTATGGGAAATTTTTATATCTTTTTCAGCCAGCCGCAAACTCTGAAGCTAAGACAGCTAAGCATCAGCCTCAAACTGAAATTGCCACACTTGCTGGCGGATGTTTTTGGGGCATGGAAGATTTAATTAGAAAACTCCCAGGTGTTGTCGCGACAGAAGTAGGCTACACAGGAGGAAATACTGATCAGCCAATTTACGACTATGTGCATAGTGGCACAACTGGCCATGCCGAAGCAGTGCGGATAGAATTTGATCCTCAGCAAACTACATACGAAGAAATCCTTCGTTTCTTCTTTAGGATTCACGACCCGACAACGTTAAATCGTCAAGGTAATGACCGCGGCACGCAGTATCGTTCAGCTATCTTCTTTCACTCTAAAGAGCAGGAGCTAGTTGCGAAAAAAATATTGGACGAAGTCGAGCTCTCGGGTAAATGGAAAAAACCCGTCGTGACCGAAGTAGTGACTGCTGGAAAGTGGTATCGAGCCGAAGATGATCACCAAGATTATCTGGTGAAACATCCAGGCGGGTATACCTGTCACTTTATTCGCGACTAGGGAGCTCTTGGAATTTAATAAATTTGTTGTCTCGTACTATTTTTAATTCGATTTCTTTTGCGGATACATCGCCGAAGCTGTCAAAAACGATCGGTCCGGAAGCGCCTGCGAACTTAATAGAATATAATTCTTGTTTGACGCATACGGGAGTAAGCTCATTTCCGCACTTTTTCATTGCATGAGCTAGGGCGATCACTCCATCATAGGCTTGAGCGACGGAGAATGAGGGCTCTTCGCGATAGAGTTTAAGGTATTGATCGGCAAGTTTAAGTCCAGCTTGCTCAGTGCTTAATTTGGGGTAACTATAGATCACGCCTTCACCTGCGCCTTGAGCGCCATCAAGAAAATCTTGTCCTTCAATTGAATACACGTCAGAGAAAATTTTAAGATTGAGCCCTAATTCCTTTGCCTGACGGACTAAGACACCAGCTTCTTTGTTGTGAGCCGAGAGGAATAGAGCTTTTAATTTGGTAGCTTTAAGGCGACTTAAAATTAAGCGAAAATCAGTTTCGTTTTGCTTAAATGATTCTTCGAATGCAATTTCGCCGCGATAGGAATTACGAAAACTTTTTCTACCAGCTTCGCCCTTTTCGTTTTCAATATAGAGCACTGCAATTTTTGCAAGCTTAAACTGGTCGAAAATTAATCTAGAAATTTCACTGGAGAGTTGGTTTGCAAGTACGCCTGTGCGAAATGTAAAATCATCAGGAGTACTATATAGTGGAGAGAAGGCAGATACATCCATCTGCACAATCTTATTTTTATTTGCTAGCGGCGCAATTGCTAGCGCTACAGAGCTTTGATTTGTAATTACAAAATTTATTCGATTCGTGGTTTGGAGCTTATAGAAAGCAGTCACAGCGGTATTGGCAAGGCCTTGGCAATCTTCGACAACTAATTTGAGTGGCTTGCCATTTATCCCACCAGCTCGGTTTATTTCGTCAGTGGCAAGGTTTATTCCGCGTAGCGCCCACTCACCGTAACGTGCAGAACTCCCAGTGATGCCCAGGATTACGCCAACTCGCACTTCAGCGAAGCACGAGATGGCAAGCAAGCACTGCATTGCAATTGATAATATTAACTTGGTAGAAAGTGGCATATGAAATAAACTCTTAATCGAAATTACTTGAACCTTGTAAGATAATCAAATTTTCATTTATGCATCAGCTTACTCCCGACATCGAAAAATATTTACAAGTCACAGACATCTTCGCAAAAAGTGCACGAAAGTTAATTCTTGATTTCTGGCATGCCAACCGCATTGAAGTTGATCTTAAGTCTGACAATTCCCCAGTTACTGAAGTTGATATGAAATGCGAAGCAATGCTTCGCGAGGAAATATCTAAAAAGTTTCCCGATCATGGAATTATCGGCGAAGAATATGGCGTATCAAACCCAGATTCTGAATTCCAATGGGTGATTGATCCAATTGATGGCACTCAAAATTTAGTAAATCGCATTCCGACATTTGGCTCGATGATTGCCTTGCGGTTTCAGGGCAAAAGTATCGTCGGGTCAATCGATCACCCGGCCCTGGATTGCCATTGCATTGGCGCTTTAGGCCAGGGAGTGTACTTTGCGGGGCAAAGACAAACGATTATCGATACAATTTGTCAGCCAAGCATTGCACCTAACGAAATTATTGCGACAAGCACGCTTGCTACTTTTAAGCGTAACGATCGATCGGCTTTATTTTATAAAATCCTAGAATTACATGCCAACACGAGAATTTATTACGACTGTTATGCCACAACACTTGCCGTCACTGGTCGGCTTGGAGCTTTAGTCGAATGTAATTTGAAGCTCTGGGACATCGCGCCAGCTGAAATCCTCGCGCAGGAGGCGGGAGGGAAATTTTGCTACTTTCAGACCGGTGACCAACCACAGTACTATAACTCAGTCTTTGGAAAACCTGCCGTGGTTGATAAGCTCTTAACTCTTTCCCTATAAACGCTTAAAATCAGTGAGAACTTGCGCCGAATAGCTATCTTTAGCTAATCTCTTGTGATTATTAAAAGTTTACCGAGATTATGATCAGCGAACAAGAACAAGTCCGACGCAATAAGCTCCAAGAGATAAAATCTAAGCGTTATCCATTCCCCAATGACGCGAGAATTACTGGAACAAGCACGGTCGTCAAAGCCGCTGCTGAAAAAGAAAAAGACCTGACCGAAGACAAGCGCACAAACTTTACAATTGCCGGTCGAATTATGACGATGCGACAGATGGGCAAGGCGGCCTTCATCCATCTCCAAGATCGTTACGGCCGCGTTCAAGTCTATGTCAAAAAAGACATTATTGGGGATGCTGCATTTGAGGAATTTAAAACTCTCGATATTGGCGATATCGTTGAAACATCTGGTTATGGATTTTTAACAAAGACAAATGAACCATCCTTGCATGCGTCAACGCTGCGCTTGTTAGTGAAATGTCTCCACCCTTTGCCCGAGAAGTGGCATGGCT
Organism: bacterium; assembly: GCA_016786595.1. Classification (NCBI taxonomy): domain Bacteria; species bacterium. The sequence goes on from JAEUWB010000003.1 coordinate 179,870, forward strand.
TGACCGATGTAGAGACCCGCTATCGACAACGTTACATTGATTTGATCGTTAACGAAGAAGTCAGAGACACTTTCGTTGCCCGCTCAAAAATCATTAAAGAAATTCGTAATTTTCTAGATCAGGAAAATTATATTGAAGTTGAAACCCCGACCTTTCATAGCTTAACCGGTGGTGCAAACGCGCGACCTTTTAGCACTCATCATAATGCGCTTAACATTGATCTCTATTTGCGCATTGCTTTAGAATTGCCACTTAAGCGTTTAATTGTTGGTGGGTTTGAGCGTGTTTATGAAATTGGCCGCGTTTTCCGCAATGAGGGGATTTCCACGCATCACAACCCCGAATTTACGATGCTTGAGTTTTATCAGGCTTATGCAACTTTTGAAGATTTGATGGATCTGACGGAGCGCTTATTTGCACGATTATGTCAAAGTGTGCTCGGTTCAACGACTTCAAAATTTGGGGAAGTTGAAATCAATTGGCAGTTACCATGGAAGCGCGTTACCATGCTCGATTCGATTTATGAAATCGGCGGACTTGACCGCTCCATTCCGCTTGATACGCTTGAAGGCGTGCAGCAAGCTGGTGAAACGCTAGGTATTAAAGAAGCTGCCTGGGCAGAAGATTACGGGGTTGGTTTGTATGAGCTTTTTGACCAAGGCGTGCAGCCAAAAATAGTTAACCCTACATTTATTACGCGTCACCCTGTGGAAATTTCGCCACTGGCACGGCGCTCGATGGACGATCCGCGCTTTACCGATCGCTTTGAATTAATGGTTTGTGGCATGGAATTAGCAAACGCGTTTAGCGAATTAAATGACCCCGAGGATCAGCGTGGACGTTTTGAGGCGCAGTTAAAAGCAAAAGAGAAAGGTGACCTCGAGGCGATGGATCTGGACGAGGATTTTTTATGCGCGCTTGAATATGGAATGCCACCAACTGCTGGACAAGGTATTGGGATTGACCGCTTGGCCATGCTTTTTACAGGCAGTACTAGTATTCGAGATGTAATTCTTTTCCCGGCGATGAAACCAATTACAACTAAAACTGGCACATCAAGTAACGATCAAGAATGATACTCAGCTATTTTGAGCGATTGATTGCTACCCGCTACTTAGGCAGTAAGCGTAAAGAAGTATTTATTTCAATTATCACAGTAATTTCGGTCGTTGGCGTGGCCTTAAGTGTGATGGTTTTAAATGCAGTTTTAGCAATCATGACCGGGTTTCAAGAAGAGTTGCGCGATAAGTTAGTTGGCGCAAATGCGCACGTTGTAGTGCGCTCGTTACGTGGACCATTTGTCGAGTGGGCTGATGTAGAAAGTAAAATTAAAACTGTTTCTGGCGTTAAGGCAGTGTTTCCCTACACGCACAATCAAGCGATGCTGATGGGCAATCAAACGGCGCGAGGTATTTTAATTCGAGGCGTAGCCAACAATGCCGAAGCCTATGCGAAATTACAAACCTATACTAAAGGTATGGAGGGCATTGCCTCGGCACTTAAGCCCGCAAGTATTGATATTATTCGTCCGGATGGATCGCGTGACAGTGTGACCTTGCCACCATTAATTATTGGGCGAGAGCTAGCAATGGCCTTTGGACTTGAACCAGGTGAAGCTGTAACTTTGCTCTCGCCGAATGTTACAAGTTCGCCCCAAGGAATGGTTCCGCAACAACGGCGCTTCGTCGTGACGGCTATTTATCAATCTGGCTTAGTAGAATACGAGAGTGCACTAGTTTACACGAATTTACAGAGTGCGCAGGCCTTCTTTGATCTTGGGCAAAGTGTGACTGGACTTGAAGCGATTGTAGCTGATTTAGAAAAGGCGCCTGAAATTGCAGCAGCCATGCGCGCGCAAGTTGCAAATTATTTTGATATTAAGGATTGGACAAAAACCAATGAAGCATTCTGGCGCGCACTAAAATTAGAGCGTCGAGTTTACTTTATTGTGCTCTTGCTGCTGATCCTGATTGCAAGTTTTTCAATCGTTAGTACTCTGGTGATGGTTGTGCTGGAAAAAGGACGTGATATCGCAATCTTGAAGACGATTGGAGCAACTGACCGCAGTGTGCTTAAAATTTTCCTTTTCCAAGGGGCAACAATCGGAGCAGTCGGAACAATCTTAGGGACTGTTGCCGGCTACCTGTTTTGCATTGGCTTTCGTGAATATGGCTTTGAGTTGGATGAGAGTGTTTTCTCGCTTAGCACTGTCCCGGTAAGACTTGTTACTTCGAATTTTCTTAGCGTCGGGATTATGGCATTTATTATTTCATCTTTGGCTGGCGTTTATCCAGCATTACGTGCTGCTAAAATTCGACCTGCAGAAATGTTACGCTACGAATAGGATTAGCTTGTGGATTTAACGATTAAAAATTTATCAATGCACTATCTCGATGGCGCACGCACTGTAAGGGTTTTCGACAATCTTTCACTCGCTGTAAAATCTGGCACAAGTATTGCAATTATTGGCGAATCGGGGATCGGTAAATCAACGTTGTTGAATCTGTTAGGGACGTTGGAAACGCCAACTTCAGGGTCAATTCAGCTTGGTGATTTTTTAATTTCAGACGGGAGTTATTCGACCACAGCGCTTGCCAAGTTTCGCTCAGAGCAAATTGGTTTTATTTTTCAATTTCATCATCTCTTGCCCGAATTTACAGCTTTAGAAAATGTAATGCTGCCTTTACTGATTCAGGGCCGTAGTGTCGAAGCTGCTACAAACGCGGCACGTGAAATTCTTGTCAAAGTTGGGCTGGAGGAGCGTTTGACGCATCGCCCGACAATGCTTTCCGGCGGCGAACAGCAGCGAGTTGCGATTGCTAGGGCGCTAGTGCACCGGCCGAAATTACTGCTTGCTGATGAACCTACAGGGAATCTTGATCTAAATACAGCCAAAGAAATACAAAATCTGCTGCAGGGCATACAAGTTACTACAAAAGTTACAATGATCTTAGTTACCCATTCTAGAGAACTAGCAAATTCACTTGATCGGATTTTTGAATTGACGTCAAACGGATTGGTGGAGAAAAAAAAGTGATGAAGAAGTTATTTGTGTTGGCCCTATGTTGTTATGGCCTATTTTTTGCGCAGCTAGAATTTAGTGCTGCTGCTCCGCTAACAACGAAAAATGTGTCAATCAAGGATATTCGGCTTGTCGGCCTAAATAAAGTTGATGGTGAATCAGTGCTGGTGGGGATGAAAATCTCTAAAGGCATGACTCCTAATGCAGAAACGATTGATGCTGAAATTAAGCGGATTTATCGCCTTGGTTTTTTTGATCAAGTCTCAGGGGCAGTTGATCAAGTTGGTAATTTTATTGTTACGCTTGTTGAGAAACCTTCGATTCGAAGAATTCTATTGGAAGGTAACGATGTAGTTAATGATGAAACATTAAAAGAAAAATTATTAATCCCCACGCGACGATTCCTTGACCGCAAACAAATTAAAGCTGGAGTCGCAGAAGCAATGAAGTATTATGAAGGCCTGGGTAGAGCGGGAACTACAATTGAAGTAGAAGAGCAAGTTGTCGGCGAAAATGAAGTTGACCTCAAATACATAGTTAAAGAAGTAGATAAAAAAGTGATTCGAGAAATTGCTTTTGAAGGAAATCGCGCGTTTACAAGCGATGAACTGGAGGATGAAATCGATACTGGAACTCATTCCTGGTGGATTTCGTGGTTGTCAGGCAGCGGAATTTTAAAGCAAGAGAAATTAGATAATGATGTAAAGAAACTCGCGCGTTTTTACTTGAACCAAGGATATGCAGAGGTTAGTGTGGGAGAGCCCCGCATCAGCGAACTTGAAAATGGCATTAAGCTGACATTCCCCATTACTGAGGGAGAACTTTTCACTTTTGGTGAAATAACTGCGCAGGGAGATTTGGTTGATGGTAGTCAGGAGCAGACTTTGACTGGAACAAAGGCGCTTAGTGGAGAAACTTTCTCGGTAGACAAGCTTAACCAAGATACTTTCACGGTATCTGAAAAATTTACTGATATTGGCTATGCTTTTGCTAACGTTGAGCCGGATACTAAAATTATTCGTGAAACTAGAAGGGTTGATGTCACTTATCAGATTAGTAAGGGTAATTTAATTACGGTTAATCGCGTAAACGTTGCAGGTAACGATAAAACTGCAGACAATGTAGTCCGTCGCCAGTTAAAAATTGCAGACCGAGATCTGTATTCTAGTTCTAAAGTAAAGCGCAGTGAGGAATTAATGCGGCGCACTGGTTATTTCACTGAGGCCTCGATTACGCCGCAATCTATCCCCAACAAGGATGAGGTTGATCTGAATGTGTTGGTTAAGGAAGGGCAAACGGGGTCATTTAGTGTGGGTGCTGGGATTAGTTCTGGCGAAGGCTTTATTTTTAACACCCGTTTTTCTGAGACCAATATGTTTGGTTCAGGAAATTCGCTTACCTTAAATTCCGATTTGGGTGATCGTAACGAAAACTATACAATTAGTTATGATAATCCGAGGATTAACGATACGTATCTTTCTGGTGGGCTAGATATTTTTTCCGCAAATCGTCGTTACGATACTTTTGAACGCAGGCAAACTGGTGGAAGTGTTACGCTTGGTTATCCGCTAGCTTTTCTTGGGTCAGAGGCTAAAGATGAAATTCGTTTTTCGACAACTTATCAACTAGCAAAGATCAAGATTCATCAAATTGAGGAAGATGCTCCGAGTTTAGTTAAGGATGCTGAAGGGGAGACGCTACTTTCTAGTATTACCCCGAAGTTGTTACGTAATACGATTGACAACCCGTTGAACCCGGCCAGTGGGTCGAGGCAATTATTGCAGGTGGAGTATGCAGGCCTTGGTGGGGACGAGGAGTTTTGGTTGGGGCAGGCGAGTAACACGATTTACTATCCGTTGATTGATACTGCAATTGGGCCGATTGTATTTTCGCAGCGTACGCGTTTTGATTATGGCAAGGCTTATGGGGATAGTGACCGCTTATCGTTGTTTAGACGTTTTTTTGCAGGAGGCATAAATTCTGTGCGGGGTTTCGAGGCGCGTAAGCTTGGGCCGAGGGACACGAACGGGGAATTTTATGGTGGGGCGAAGCAGTTGATTGCAAATTTTGAAATGCTTTTTCCACTTGCTGCGGAAGTTGGGATCAAGGCGCTTGCGTTTTATGACATTGGCAATGCGTTTGATGATGATGAGAACTTGGAGGTTTCGGAATTGCGTCAAGCTGTAGGGGGAGGTATTCGTTGGACGTCGCCGATTGGGCCGATTCGTTTGGAGTTTGGTCATCCGCTTGACCGGAAGGAGGGCGACCGCAATTTCGTACCATACTTTTCTTTTGGCGCACCATTCTAGGCCCCAGGCCCAGCCCAGCCCACTGGTGTCAGCCTGTTAAGAACATAAAGAGCAGGAATGGGCTAGATAAGACTAATTTGTAGTGCCCTTGATCGTATTTTGGTAACTTAAGCGAGATAAATCATGCCATGAAATTGTGAAAAGGAATTACGATTTTAAAACTAGACAAACTTACGAGAAAAAGCGCAAGATCAAGACAAGCCGGTGCACACTCGCGCAATCGGAGCATCAAAATACAACTTGAAAACCGCTAAATTGCTAATAGTCGATATTATAGATTGAAGAGCGAGGGAATGATGTAGGCAAGTAAGCTCCCGATGGGTAGGTGAAGCTATAGTTTCCAAGCCTCCACTGTTCCCAGGCAACTGAGCATTTTTCGCAAAAATCTTTGTAGAGTTGGATGAACGACTTTCTTAGTTCCAGGCAAGTAGAGATACAAATGACCCTTAGGCCGAATTCTTTAGGCTTATAGAATTTATAAGGGTTTTGTAAGGATAATAGTTTAGAGTCACTGAGTTTGAATTTAGGAGAGCCAGCTTTGATGCGCTCTTTTTCAAGAGTATGTAATCCAGTAACAAGCGTTTCCTTCAGTGTTTGATTAGAGAGGAGTTTAGTTTCTATAAAAGCTGATTTCCAGGCGAAAGGCTTAAAAACAATACTTCTTGACCTACCTGGAAGGTCATCTAGCATTTTGCATAGTTGTTCAATTTCTAATTGAGAGAAGGGTTTATTCGGCAGCTTCGATATATATCTGGAGCGAATATACTTATAACTATCGATGATCTCAATGTCCTTGCCTTCAGATAATGCTTTCCAAGAGCTAACCCCTGGCCAAGATTCAATTGAATTAACGACCCTTGCAGAGCAAGGGTTAGCGTAGAGATAAGCTAATTGCTTAATACAAGCTTCAGCATTAAGAATTTGAGCGGCATGGTAGCGTTGAGCCCAGATCTTAACATGTCTTTTACCTAAAAGCTTACAAACCATCTTAGCCAACTCTCCATTAAAGATATTCATGAAGTCTTTAACCCGAGCCGGGTCCCCTTGGGGCACGAGCACCATATGGTAATGATTCTGCAAGAAAATAAGTGCACAAATAGCTATGTCGCTACATTTTTCCTGGGCTAGTGATAAAACTCCAAGAATTAAACGATTAATATATTCATTTGGCACAAATGGTAGGCCCTCAGCCAAGCGATTTGTAATAAAATATACCCCTCCATGCTCATACCTTCTACGTGGATGTCCCATAGAAAATTCCTCCTATTTTAATTTCTCTATGGTTATTTTCGGCCGTTTCAATCCACTTGTTGCGTCCCTATAGTTTTATTTCCATATTTACACTAGGTTACAACTCAGGATGACACCAGCGGGGCTAACTTGTTGCGTCCCTATAGTTTTATTTCCATATTTACACTAGGTTACAACTCAGGATGACACCAGCGGGGCTAAAATGGGGGCGGATTGCAGAACTGATGGTTCTGGTACCACTGATTTGCTGGTTCTGCTTCTATAACCTCGGAGCAGAATCATTCAAAACTACCGACGAAACCATCCACACTCGCGTCACTCAAGAAATGCTCCACTCCGGCAACCTACTCCAGCCAAGCTTCAACCACACCCCGTACCATAATAAACCACCATTCAAGATGTGGCTCTCCTTGATCCCCATGTGGTTAGGCCATGAAAGTAAATTCAGCTATAGATTTATCGACGCCGCTAGCGGCGCAGGAACTTTTTTCGCGATTTATTTAATCGCCCTACGCTGGTTCGGATCAGGCTTACTCGGGATATTTTCAGTCTGCGCACTGATCGGATCAAGAATCTTCGCCTTTTCTCACGGCTACCGCGTCGCCGTTCAAGACTCAATTGTAGTTTTTTTCACTACATTGGCAATTTACTTAGGCTTTTCAGCGATTGAAAACTTGTCTACAAATCAAACACGCTCCAAGCAATTTGCGGCTTACTCTGGCATACTCGTCGGTTTATCTGTGCTCTCAAAAAGCGCATTCGGATATTACGCCTGGCTCGTCATTGCCTTATTTGTCTTGGCATACGGTTTATCGACAAAGCGCTATAAGGAAATTTTTCAATTATCACTATGGGCAATAATTCCTTCAATTGTAATTCCAGCAATTTACCTGGTCCCTAGACTGCTTTTTATACCCGGCGTTTGGGAGACAATGGTCGGACAAGAATTAACCGAACGCTTCGAAGAAGGTTATCACAATGCAAACGATCGCTATTTTTACCTTAGGTTGATTTTTGTGCTTCGTGAAATTGTTCCACCCGTCTTACTTGGGGCAGGAATCCTCTTTGCCTTATCTGAGGTCTTGATCCGTAAAAATTACCGCTGGGCCGCAATCTTAATATGGGCCGCCTTTCCCATAGTATTTTTAAGCTTTTTACCATCACGCTTAGAACACTATATCGCGCCAAGTTTTCCCGCGCTGGCACTACTTGCTGGCCTAACAGTTAATCAAGCATTTAATTTACTTAAGCAAGGCATAACCCCCTGGATTAATGGAAACCCACGAGGCTCATTTAGCGCAGTAATTTGCGGAACAATCATACTTATCTACTGTGGAAAACTGTATAGCGAACATCTTCCAAAGTCAGCCGCGCGAATACTAAACCCACGTGGGCCAATTGCGCTCGATAGCGCAATGTACGACCTACATAACTTTTATAAAAAACAACCCTCTACAGCCCCGGGGATTTTGATTGTAGACGCTCCAGAATTTAATCGTTTCGAATCAGTCTACCCCGGGTTAGTAGAAAAGCATTTTGTGCTTGATCCGAATCGACAAAAGTTTGAAAAATTACTAAGCACACCAACAGCTGGCGATTACCCCTATTTCATCTTAACATCGCAAGCATTGACGCAGAGTATAATTGAAAAATTACCATTTACAGCTTATCGCGCGATCCCAACATTCTGGGACCGAGACGAGCGCATTTACGCCTTTGCCTTTGTAGAGCCCAAAAAATTGCCGCATTGGTTTGCCCGCAAACACGCAATTGATATTGGCAGCCCACAACTTGAAACGATCCTCGGTCTGAGTGACCCATTTCCTTTCGGTAAACTGACTGTGCGTTGGGCGACTGGACCACAAAGCCAATTTCTAGTTGATGGGGATTTATTGTTACGAGAGCGACCATCCGTCCTCAGTATTAATTTGGGACTAAGTCCAACTAAAAGGACAATCCGGGAACGGAAAGTAAGAATTGGGCTAAATGATACTCCGCTTGGCGAAGTAAGCTTAAAAGGCAGTGGTTTGGTCACGCGTAGTGTTAACATCCCTCCGCAGGTTTGGCACTTTGGGCCAAATGTAGTGACGCTTTCCAGTGAACTTATCGGCGGAGAAGATATCGAAGTTAAAGAGCGTGTGCTTTTACTTAACTGGCTTGCCGTAGAAATTAAATAAGTGTTGGATTAATTTAGAGTAAAAACGCTCTAAGTTTTGCTACGTAAAAAATAACTGATTTAGTAATTTGCAGTTCGGTTTAGAACTTTCGCAAAGCGTGGGCGTTCTGCCCTGAATAGTTCAGGATCAACTGTATGAAAAATTTTCTCTAATACGCTAATGCATTCAAGCGGTTTAAGTGGTGCAATGCTATGTTTGCTTTCCGTGAAAATAACAGCATTAACGAAATCATGCTTCTCTTCAAATTTAAGCGGAGTTGCGATCAGTTCGTTAGCGTCAAGTAGGTCGCCAGCGCCATTATGACTTAAGCAATTACGCAATTGCTCGCAGGTATCAATCAAAGTTTTAGTGATTCTTCGTGCATCGGAAATTTGATTGAGTATTGTTGCTGGAGTTAAATGAAAGCGATTTGTAAGTTTGCGATCAAGTGCCACTAGAAACTCAGAACTGATTTGTGCAGTTGTGACTAAGCGCGCATAAAGCTCTTCTAATTCGCCGCGCGAAAGATTTCCTTGAACAATTTTAAAACCGCGATCCACTTCAGCCATATTTGTAATCTAATACTGTTATGGCGACGATTAGCAGGAATGTGTCATGATTTAGTAAATATTGTCAGAATCTATAAGCTCTTGATATTATTATACTTACTACACGGATGCGGCTTGATTCGTATGCGCTCCGTTTTGAATTTTTGTGGCACGTGTTTCTAAACTTAGCTCTGGGTCTCCTAATAATTCTGCATAGAGCCCGATTAGTTTACGATCAAACGCAAGTCTAGTGTAGTTCAGCAAGGCAATTTCCTGAGCGCGTGTGACCTTATCTTTATTTGTATTAAGCTGCTCTGGTAAGCTGCCTAGGGCATTAAAAATTGCGACCGCAAAATTTTCTGGATTGGTTTCGACTAAATAACAAGCTGATTCATCCAGAACTTGTGTGTGCGAGTAGATTCGAGTCGCAATCAATGGTTTGCCACTTGCCATATAGGCATACACTTTTAATGGAGTATTTGACCCCTCGATTCGTGGCGAGACTACTGCGGTAGATAGATCCAGAAATGCTTGTATTTGATGTTGTGGGCGAGCCCCAGTGAAGCATAGCGAAGAGTTTGGAATGTCCAGTCCTGCTGCGATGTCTTGATAGCGTGTGCAATCACTGCTTGAGCCGCCAACAATAACTAGTAAGCAGCTATTAGCCGAAGTCGGGTAATTTTTTATAAATGCTGACCAAGCGCTGAGCAATAAATCAATACCCTGATATGAAGCTAGATTACCTGTGTAAAGAAGAATTCTTTTCCCTTGGAACTCAAATTCAGAGCTGATTTGTTCTAACGTTTTTCGATCGGAAACTTCAGAGTCAGGTGCAAAATCCTCAATTTGAGCGATGTGGGATGTTGTGAGCGTTCGTGCATGATCAGTTAGAGCCTTACAGACCGTGATCACAGCAGCAGCAGACTGCAGTGCGAATTTTTCAAGCGTAGCAATGACCTTTAAGAGTATTCTAGAGTTTGTAAATCTACTGGCTAGAAGTTGCTCAGTCATATTTGAATCAAGATCAAAAACATAAGGGGCGCGAAAAATCTTTCCTAGAACTGCAGCAATTATTCCACCTTCTTCTATGCCATGGATTAGGTCATAGCGTGTAAAACAACAACGCCTCAGGCAAGCAAGCGCCAAGCGCAAATCGAGTGCAATTTTTCCCCAGGAAGGACCAATTTTTACGCTTTTAATCCCTGGCCAGCCACCTGCTCGTAAAATTTTTGTGTTGGGTAGGAATAATTCTTGTCCAAGTGGATAACAAGCCAAGTCGATTTGAATTCCCGCTGATCCAAGCGTTTCACACATGGCGCGCACATTCATTGGAGTGCCGCGTTCTTCATAAAACGGTTGCGGCGCAATCATTAAAATTTTATGCTGAGGTCTTGGATTTTCGTTTACTATGTTAGCCACTGCTGGTTCTTATACCAATTGAAAATAATCTGCACCTCTTCCTCGAAACTGTGGGTTGACTTAAAGCCCAGCTCGGTTCGTGCCTTGCTTGTATTAAAAGCCCTGTTTTTAACGAAAAAATCCACCCTACGGCGATGTATCGGTGGCTCAATCCCGAAGGGGCGGCAGAGTAGTTCTACGCATGACCCTACAAGCTGGATGGGAAATGCGGGAATGCGGTAAGGCAAAAGCGGCACCCCCGAAACTCTCGAGATTGCCTGATAAACTTGGTCGAGAGGTAAGGGATCATTGCCGGCAATTAAATAAATCTGTCCTTTAGCTTGGGGCGTTAGCGCAGCAAGCAAATAACTAGTTACAAGATCCTGAACGTAGATCCAGTGTGTCCAGGATTTACCAGTGCCAATGATCGGCAGCTTACGCTGATAAATGCCGCGAAATAATTTGAGTATGCGCCGATCGCCTTGCCCCCAAATCATTGCAGGTCTAAGCACCGTAATGTCCTGGCCTCCTGCAATACGTTCTTTCGCTAATTTCTCAGCTTCGGTTTTGCTAATCTGATAAACGTCTGTCGGATGGTAGGGATATGATTCATCAGCGGGGGGATTTTCAATATGACTGTGCACGCCAGTTGTGCTGGTATGAATCACGCGTTTAATGGAGTGCTCTTTAGCAGCGTCGAAAACATGGCGCGTGCCTTCTAGATTGACGTCGAAATAGACTTGATCGGGAAATTTTGCCTCGCGGTAAAGTGCACCGACATGGAAAATATATTCTTGGTTTTGAGCCGCCTGAAAAACACTTTCACGGTTAGTCAGGTCACCGGTAATAACTTTTGCACCTAGTTGAATGAATTTTTTAAGCTGCTCGTTATTGCTGGTTGAGCGTGCCAAGAGAGTCACAATATTCTGCTGTTCAAGTAATCTCACTGTTAAATGACTGCCAACAAATCCCGTGCTGCCGGTGACAAGTACTTTCTTCCCAGTGAATGATTGAGCTAATTCCACGTTCCTTTTGACCAAATATACGAAGAATTCATATAGTTCTTTTTTAAAACCTGCAACTGCTGCTTATGCTTCTTGAACACGACACGAAAACTCCAGATCTTGAAACTTCTTCACAGCAATATCGTGCGCGTTTTTCAGGGGCAGTTGGCGAGTGGATGTTGGAAAAACAAAAGTCCGCTGTGCGCGACGCCATTGCGCAGTTGTCATGTCGCCCACAGACTGTGCTTGAAGTTGGCGGCTGCCATGGACAATTACTAGGGCTCTATCACGAACTCAATTTAAAGCCCACAATTCAAGGTAGCCATATAGCAGCACTTACTAATCTTCAAGCTTACGCACAGAGCTTGTCAGTGAAACCTGAATTTGCGACTGAAGTTTCAAATCTTTGGGAATTGCCATTTGAAGATCAATCGTTTGATCTAGTCATTGCCGTGAGACTATTGGCGCATGTCACTGCCTGGGAGGATTTGCTTAAAGAACTTTCTCGAGTTGCCAGACAAGCTGTAATTATTGATTACCCTTCGCTCTCTGCGCTGAACCGACTCACTCCAATTTTATTTAATTATAAACGCAAGATCGAAGGTAATACGCGGCCATATTTTAGCTATACGGGACATGAATTAAGATCTTCTCTGCGCCTGCAAGGCATGACAGTCAGTTCCGTACACAAACAATTTGCTTTCCCAATGGGCTTACATCGCTTGTTGAAGCAGCCAAGGATCTCTAGTTTTATGGAAAATGTTTGTGCTTGTCTTGGTATCACGAAAATCATAGGTTCTCCAGTAGTTTTATCGTGTCGACGTAAGGCTTAATCAGTTAAATATTTGTGAACGAAATTCCGCTGAAAAACACTGGGCCGCTTGTTAAAGGAGCACTAAGTCCTGATGGACAAGAGCCGCCGCGCGCGCTGCGCGCGTTAGCGCGTATTATCGATAACGATTTATGTCATCGTTGTGGAAGCTGCATTGGTATTTGCCCGACAAAGGTGCTGGGGCTGGATCGCCAGGATTTTCCGATTGTTAAGAATCTAGCTGCGTGCACTGATTGTGATCTGTGCGTGAAAGTTTGTCCTGGTGATGAATTTAATGTTCCAGAAATTTCAAAGCAGCTTTTTCCGCAAGCCCCTGATCTTCGTGATATGCACGGGCATATTGAACAAGCATATTTGGCTTATGCGAGCGAAGAGCAGATTAGAAAAAATTCAACAAGTGGCGGTTTGATTAGCGGATTACTGGTTTCCTTGCTCGAGCAAGGAGTGATTACAGGTGCAGCTGTAGTAGCCTCTGACGATCAAGTGCTTTGGAAGGGTAAGCCAAAAATTGCCCGGAGTAAGACCGAAATTCTTGCGGCGATGAAATCTAAGTATGCCATTTCTCCGACCAATATTACGTTTGAAGAAATCCGTGAAGTGGAAGGTCGTTATGCCGTAGTTGGGCTACCTTGTCAGATTCATGGTTATCATAAGGCAGCCGCGTTGGACCGGCGCATTAAAGATCGGGTCGTGCTTTCAATTGGGCTCTTTTGTCATGCTGCAGTTGAGCATGATGCAATGTATACAATTTGGGATTCGCTTGAGCTTGAGACGCCTCAACAAAAGCAAGCGAATCCTGCGCAAAAATTTATTTCACGAATCGGCAAGCATCCCGGGACGCCGTACATTTTCTTTAAGGACGGCTCAACACAACCGGTTTATTTTCCTAAGGTTAAAAATGGCTATCGTCCAAGCTCAATGGAAGTTTTGAATATTTTGTATCGGCTATATACGCCACCACGCTGTTTGACCTGCTACGACTCAACTTCAGAATTTGCCGATCTTGCAGTGGGCGATCCCTGGATGACGCCTCCTGAGGGAGTTGATTTTTATGATGGCTGGAGTTTTGCGCTGGCACGCACTAAGCGCGGCATTGCTTTAGTCGAGCAAGCTGAAAAAGCTAACGCACTTGTATTGAAGCGTATTTCAAGTGAGCTTGCTCGAACCTCAAACTTAATGATGGGGCATGAAAAGCGCGGCCGCGCATTTAGAATTATCGAGACGCGTAGGCGCCAAGGTGAATTAATCCCGGATTATCAATTTGAAATCCCCAGAGCATCTGGCAAGGAGTTTATTTTAACCGAGCTTAATATGTTCTCGCATTTTTTCTGCTTTGTTCCTTGGGGCAAGCAAAGGCTGTTACGTTTAACGCTATCGCAGTTTGGCTACTGGATGCTTTGGTTAAATTCAAAGCGACGTGGACTACGCTTTTTCCGTAGAGACCTACTGACTAAGCTCAAGCGTAAATTTGGAGCAACAGGTTGAGGGTGACTCTAGAGCATTTAATCAATCGCCGCGGATTTGTATTAAGTTTACTAGCCTGCCTTTGTTTTTTTGTTTTTTTTAATAGCATTCATAATGATTTTGCCCTTGATGATCATTATCATATTCATCAAAACGAAATCGTCAAGGAATTGAGTCGGGCAGGGGAGCTTTTTCTATCACCAACTTGGCCTGGAAATTTATACCGGCCGCTCAGTGAACTGACTTTCACGCTGAATTATTATTGGGGGGCTGAAAATCCAAGCGGCTACCATATATTTAATATTTGCTTACATATTTTAGTTTGCTGGTTAGTTTTTTGGATGATCAAAAGAATATCTGGTGTTGAAATTGCGTTCTGGACAGCACTTATTTTTGCAGTTCATCCTCTGCATGTAGAGGCTGTAACGGGCATCGTAGATCGCACCGAGCTCTTAGCGGCCTTATTTCTTTTAGCTGGGATTTATTTTGTTGAGCGGCGCTATGTCCGGGACAGAAAAATATACACAGCACTTAGTTTTTTATTTTTCCTTTGTGCCTTGATGTCTAAGGAAAGTGCGCTGAGTGCCTGCGCCTTGGCTCCTTTATTCTTTATTGCACAACAACCTAATAAATCGGGCTTGAAATCTGCAGCTACGTCTACAATTTTAGTTTTTCTGGCGGGTATCACGTATTTGTTTTTTAGATTTCATGCTCTTGGAGCAGTGCTGCGATCTGAAGATCGGCCTTTCTATGTAGTGAATCCTTTAGTGGCGCTCGAACTTCCTGAGCGAATTTTTAACGGTATTGTATTACTCGGGCACTACATACGGTTGTCAATTATCCCTTGGCCTCTTACAACAGATTATTCGTACTCAAAGTTAAAGCTTGTTACCCCTGTAAATATCTATGAGCATGCACTTGAATTTGGCAACCTGCTGCTGATTTTAAGTCTGATCAGCATAATTTTATGGAGCATCTTCAGGCGCGATCAGCTGAAGTTATATTTTTTTGGACTCTGGTTTGTTTTTAGTTTTATTATCACTTCAAATATATTTTTCGTTACTGGAACAATCTTTGCCGAGCGCCTGGCCTATTTGGGCAGTATAGGCATTTGTGGCTTGATTGCCTTGACTTTAAGAAATTTTTTATCCCGCAGGCTTGCTGTTAGCGCAGGAGTATCAATCTGTATAATTTTTTCCTTGCTCTCAGTTAAGCAAAATACTTTTTGGCTATCGAATGAAGTCTTGCAAGCACATGCTCTAGAAGTATCGCCCGAAAGTGCTAAAGCTAACCAAAATTACGCAATTGCTTGCTTTAATCAGGGTAAGCTGAGTGAGGCAGAGTTTTTTCTCAAACGCGCTTTAAAAATATACCCCCAGTATGCAGATGCCGCGTATCGCTTGTCTCTGCTTTATAATGAGATGCGAAAAAATTTTTTAGTTGAACATTGGCTTAAAGTCGCGCTCGAGATCGAACCTCGCCATGCTTTGGCCTTGCGAAATCTATGCTTGCTTTACTATCAAACTCAACGCAGTGCACTGGCAGATCAGCTCGCAAAATCGGCCTTGGAGCGTTGGCCTGAAGATCCTCAAATTAAAGCTGTTGTTTCTGAGCTGAAAGAACTTCGAGCACATTTTATTACTTTTAACGCACAAAGTAACAAAGACTAGCATTTAAAGCCTGATTTGCTCGAAGCTGAGACGCTAGGCCAAATTAAAATTTTTTGATAAAAACATACTTATGGATCAAATACAGAATTCTCTAGAAAAAGTGATTTGGACGGGTAGAAGTTCGCAGTGGAAGAATTGCGACCTCTATCTGATTTGTACCCTTACCTGCTTTTTGGTTGTACCAGTTTTTTACGCCGCGTATCGCTGGTTACAATTGCGTTGTCGGACTTATGAACTGACTAATGAAAGACTAAATATCACTCAAGGAATTTTATCGCGTAGACGCGACCAGTTAGAGCTTTACCGCGTGCGCGACTTAGTTGTAACCGAGCCTTTTTTCCAACGGATGATGGGCCTTGGTAACGTAGGCTTACTGACCATGGATAATACCCACCCGGTAGTTGTAATTGAAGCAGTGGCAAAGCCTGTGGATTTACATTCGCAATTAAGGAGTCTGGTTGAGAATTGTCGCATGCGTCGCGGGGTTCGTGCAGTAGATTTTGACTATCCACACTAATCGTTTATATAGATTTTCATGAACTCTGAATCTACAACGTTATATTTAATGCTCAGTCATGGTGGGTGGATTATGATTCCACTCGGACTATGCTCTTTAATTGCTCTCGCCGTGATTGTTGAACGCATCCTTTGGGGGCCCAGGCAAAAAACTATCTTGCCCTTAGATTTGGCTAGCGAAATCGAAAGTCTCATCGCACAGGAGAAATTTGATATTGCCGAAGCAATCTTAAGAAAAACCCCTTCTGCTTACTCACGGCTTGTCTTGCCTTTACTTAGTTCAAGAAATCTATCAAGAGCTGAATTGTCGAACTTAGTTGAAACTTTGGGTAAACAAGAAGGTCGAGTAATGAGTAAACACCTCGGGGTGCTTTCAACAATTTCTGCAGTCGCCCCACTTTTAGGGCTGCTTGGAACGGTGGTGGGAATGATTTCGATGTTTGCTAGCTTAGGTAATCAAGCAGGCGTCGACCCGCAGCTCGTCTCGCGAGGCATTTCTGAAGCATTAATTGCAACCGCTAGTGGACTAACCATTGCGATCCCGAGTTTATTATTTTTTAGATACTTTTCTTCGAGGACGAAGCACTGCATTCATGCCTTAGAGGAAGCTGTCTTTCGAATTTTTCACCAAGTTGCACAGCGCTAAAAAGCGTTTTTATGGATTTTTTTGATACCGAACAAGATGGTGAATTGTCCTTTGAAGTCAATGTGATTTCACTGATTGATATTTTGTTTCTACTGATTATCTTTTTTGCAATTACTACTACTTTTGATTCTACCAAGGGAATTAAAGTTAACCTACCGCAGGCAAAAAGCGCTCAAATAGCAGAAAGTAAAGCTCCCATCAGCGTAACGCTAGCACCTAGTGGCGAGTCTTCTATCGATGGAAAATTAATAGCTCCTGAAGAACTTTTGCCAACCCTGACTGCTTTTGCTCCGAAAGATCTAATTATTATCCGTGCCGACCAAGCTGTTAATCATGGGCGCGTTGTGGGCTTGATGGAAACCGCTAAGCAAGCTGGTTTCGAGAAAATCGCCTTTGCTACCAAAGAATAGTGTAACTGGCGTTGACAAACCTCTGCTCAGTGCTTACCCACCAAACTGAGCCATGCGTAATAGCGGAAGTAATCTTTCAATATGTCACACCCAATCTTAAATCAGCTTAATGATCTGCCCCCTGAGCAAACAAAGCGCTTTGTTGTTGTGCTAAATCAAAAAATCGAATTGGGCAGATTAATGAATGCCCTAGGGCATATGACTGCAGGCTTAATAAATCAAATTCCACGACCTACGGACCTTTGCTTTCTAGAGTATCAAGATCTGGATGGCGGACTACATCCCAGCATTTCGCACTTTCCATTCATCGTGCTCAAAGCAGAAAATTCAAACCAAATTAGAAAATTACGTAACGAATTGATTGATCGTAAACTACCATACACAGATTTTACGCAGACCATGATTGTTGGCGGTTCAGCTAACCAACTTTCTGCTACCGTTGAAAAAAATGAAGCTGAACTTGAATACTTCGGACTTGCTACCTTCGGAGATACCGAGGCGCTAAAGGAATTAACAAAACGCTTTAGTTTGTTTCGCTAAGGCCGGGAATTTTCACTACATTAGAAATTGGCTCCCCGGGAGTAGCATCATTTCTAAGAAATGATTGCCGGATTCACAGAGCTCGATTTTCGCCGTAATAGACAATAGGGCGTCCCGTGTCGGGAATTTTCACTACATTAGAAATTGGCTCCCCGGGAGTAGCAATCATTTCTAAGAAATGATTGCCGGATTCACAGAGCTCGATCTTCGAATCCGTCCCGTGGTTGCAATTTATTGCTATGTATAAAATTGGCTCCCCGGGACGGATTCGAACCGCCGACACGGTGGTTAACAGCCACCTGCTCTACCGACTGAGCTACCGGGGAACAGTCAGGAGGGCCGAAAATCCCGTAATCGACCGCCTGTGTCAAGTAGCTGTAATATTGCTCTTTTATTTGCAAGAAGGCTTTATCACCTGTATTGCATAAATATTATTTATGAACCTACTTGAAGAAGCGCTAATTAAAGCCGCAAATAGCGACAATAAAAGCGATATAGCCACATTTTACCGCACCCTGCTTCAATCACAGGTGTTTCTCCCTCCAAGCACGTCTTTTGAAACTGAAAATGAACAAAATCATGATTTCCTGGTTATTCAGTCAAAAACACGGTTTTGTATTCCAATCTTTACCACTCAAGAATCTGTAGCCGACTGGTCGGGAAACGATCTGGCCGTCATCACTAAAGACTTTAAAGCCCTCCTCTGGCTGATCCCAGATCAATGCTCCCTGCATTTAAATCCTGGGCAAGATATCGGCAAAGAATTTTCCTTCTGGGAAATCGAGCAACTTCGCAAAGGCGAGCAAGCAATCGATGAAATTATCGAAGAATTAGACTTAGAATTTTTGCCCGATGTTAATATTCGCACTGCTCCAGAATTGCCTGCCACAGTCATGCAGAGAATCCTGGGAATGCTCGATGCCTTTGAACAAATCGAAGAAGCTTATCTCACGTCAGTTGTGCCGGAAAATCAAAACGTTTCTGAATCAGGTAGCGAACGGTTGCTACTCGGACTGAAATCTTCTCGACCACTGCCCGAACATTTTAACGCTGAAGTTGCGTTAATTGCTAAAGACCAAAATATTTCGATCGACTTAGCGCAAGATATAACCTTACCACTTTATCGAGGTTTATTCGATCAGGTTTTGCCATTTTATATTCGACAGCGCAAACTGCCGAGAAGTAAAAGCAATTTACTGCTGCGCCTTAAAAGCTTTATTCTACGTTTGGTTGCAAATGGATCTCGAAAAGTTACTGATTAAAAGCACTAGCGAGCACGCCATTTCAAGCGAAGAAGCGCAAGGCTTAATCCAATATGGCCAAGGAATCATCAAGAAAATAGTAAAAGGTCAGACCAATCTGATCGATGAACTCTTTGACGTAATCACGATCGTGCGTAAAGCTAACCTCCGCGAACAAATGGGCATGCTGGAAGCAGTGCTTGATATTCAAGAGCCGATGACATCTGCACTTGTGATCGAAATCATTGCTTCTGATTGGGACCAATTGTCAGCAATTATGGAGCGCGTAATTTCTTATGCGCTTGGCGTAAATTGGGACGTGGAAGGCGATTTGCAAGAAGTTGCTGTTAATGTTTTAGTTAATTATCTCGCCAGGCATGTTCAGGAACGATCTCAATTGGTGATGCAAATTGTTAAGCTCTTATCGAGCTTAATTGATGGCCCAGTTAATCATGCATGGGTTTCAAGCGTTGCTAAGTCTGGACTTGCGCAAGTCTTCCCAGGGCCGGGCGCATTAAATAAACGCATTGAAAGCTATCTTTCATTATCTTCTTCTAATTGATCAAGTAGCTCTTGGTTGTCACTTTGGTCCGTAGGTGCTTCGCTGGGAATGCGATAGCGCTCACTTGCCCAATCACCGAGGTCAACAGTTTTACAGCGTTCCGAACAAAACGGCCAGCAGGCAGAATTTGCCTGAGTGATCGATTTGCAGTTGGGGCAGGTGATAGTTGTGCGCTTCATGTGAAAAAGGGGAGCATGTGCTCCCCTTTAGGAATCTACACTAGGTAGATGGTTAGCTTAGTTACAAGCGACCACACCAGTTGTAGAATCGTAGTTCCAGTTCTTAGTTGATGTACAGTTACCTTTGCTATGAGTAGAACGGCC